>DASUJH010000019.1 GCA_036279355.1 Gemmatimonadales bacterium | reverse complement strand
CGCACCTGCACTTCGAGATACGCGGCGAAAATCAAATTGCGCTCGATCCGCTTGACTGGCTCAAGCGACGCGCGCGCTGACTGGGGGAGAGTGGCTCCGTGCAGGGCGGACAGAAACGCGGGGACCGCCCCTCCCGGCCGCTGCAGTTCGCTTCTTCGGGTGAGATCATAACTCTTGCTACCGCTCACTGACGCGTCCGTCCGGGGCAGCCCCCGCGTTTCTGTCCGCCGCCAGCCAGCTTCCCAGGAGCGCGGTGGCGGCGCGTGGGCAGTCAAAAGCGGTCGGCTTTCGGAGCGCCGGTGAGCCGCGATCGGGGTCGGTGCCGCGCAGCGGGCGTCAGTGAGCGGTAGCCCCGCTTGGGATCTCTCAAGTTGAGCGAACTGCAGTCCGCGGAGTGGCACCGACCCTGATCGCGGCTCACATCCACACGGAGCCAACGCACAGATCGCCCATGCAACTAGTCCGCGACGCCGATCCGCTCCTCCCCCTGCGCCTTGCCGCGCCTGAGCGCCGCCTCCAGCAGCAGCATGAGATCGCCCGTATCCTGCACCGCCGGATGCGGAAACGCGACGATGCCGGCCGAGACCCGCGGCCGCTCCCCCGGCGGCAGCCCGGCAAACTCGTCGGCCTCGAGCCGCTGCCTGATCCGCTGCACCAGGTCGCGCGCGCCCTCGGACGCCGTCTCGGCCAGCACCAGCGCGAACTCGTCCCCCCCGTACCGCGCGACGAAATCCGAGGCGCGCACCTCGCGCTGCAGCATCCGCCCCATCTCGGCCAGCAGCCGGTCGCCGGCGCTCCGGCCCAACCGCTCATTGAGCTGCTCCTGCTCGTCCACATCGAGCAGCACGAGGCTGAACGTGAGCGAGTAGCGCTTGGCCCGCGCCGATTCCTCCTCCACCCGCCGGTCGAGCGCGTCAGGCGCCGCCACGCCGGTGAGCGCATCGACGCCGCACTCTGCCGTGCCCGCCGAAGGCGGCACGCGGCGCTCTGCCTCCAGCACCCGCGCCGCCGCGCGCGCGAGCTGGGCCACGAACGCCTCGTCCGCGGCGGAGAGTCTCGTGCCCGCGTGCCGGGTCCGGAGCAGCAGCGCGCCGAGCACCCGCTCGCCCGCGGCGAGGGGGAACGCCGCCACGCTCTGCACCGGCACCGCCGTGTGCTGATAGGCCCAGCGGCGGCGGGCCGCATCGAACAACGGATCGGCGTGGATCTGCTCCACGATCACCGGCCGCGCGGTGCGCAGCACTTCGACGATCTCGGGATAGCGCTCGAGTTCGAGCCGCACGTCGCGCGAGGTGGCGCCGCCGCTTCCCGCGACGATCGTCGCCGTCACGTCACCTTCGCTCGCCGCGACGACGGCCGACTCCCAACGCGGCAGCATCCGCGCGAGGCGCGCCGTGAGCGTCTCCAGCAGGTCGGGCGTGCGCTGCGCCACGCGGGCCTCCTCGATGAGATCGAGCAGAGCCTCGCGGACCCGTCCGTTGGCGGGCCCGCGCGCGCCGCCGCGGCCCCGCGCCCGCGCATCGACCCGCGCGCAGAGCTCGGGCGGGTGCACGGGGCTCGCGAGTGCATCGTCGGCGCCCATCGCGAGCGCGCGCGTCGGCCCCTCGCGGTCGGGTGAGCCAAGGAGCACGACGAGCGGCACCTGCCCGCCCCACGCGGCGTGCAGCGCCTGGAGCAGCGTGGCGAGTGCGGCGTCGGCTTCGGGAGCGGAGATAAGGGCGACGTCGGGTGGGGCCGCCGGCGCGCCGGGGGCAGGCGGGGCTGGACGTTCACCGGGGCTCGCCGCCTCGGCGACGTGGAATCCTGCGCGGCTCAGCGCGCGCTCCATACCGTAAGGGCGCGCCGATGGATCCCCCAGCAGCAACACGCGCGGCCGCTCGGGGCCGTGCTCCGAGCCGGTCTCGCTCACGGGCGTGAGGGATCGAGATGCATCAGTCAACCTTGCCGGAGTCAGCTCCGCGCGGGTCGGCCGTGCCGGAACGGCTCGGCGCTCATGTATCGACCCAAGGCGGCGTGGACAAGGCGCCAGCCCGCGGCGTCGAGATCGGCGCCACCGCGATCCAGGTCTTCACCAAAACGCCAAACCAGTGGCGCGAGCCCCGGATCAGCCCCGAAACCCGCGCCGCATTTCGCCGAGAGTATGAGCGGGCGAGATTGAACGGGGTGGTTTCGCACGATTCGTACCTGATCAATCTGGCATCGCCGGACCCCACTCTAAGTGCGCGCTCGGTCGCGTCTTTCACCGCCGAGCTGGAGCGCTGCACGGTCCTCGGCATCCCCGCCGTGGTGTCGCACCCGGGCAACTACATTGATGAGCGCTCGGCGGGCCTCGCCCGGAACGCAGCCGCCATTGCCCGCTGCCTCAAAGGCGTGGCGGGTAACGTGATGGTCCTGCTCGAGACCACCGCCGGCACCGGCACCGCCCTTGGCAGCACTTTCGAGGAGCTGGCCGAGCTGCGCGACCGGATTCCCGCCCGCCTCCGGCGCCGCGTCGCGTTCTGCGCCGACACCTGCCATCTCTATGCAGCGGGATACGATATCGTCAAGGACTATGATGGGGTCTGGGCCCGGTTCGACCGGGTGATTGGCCTCGAGCTGCTGCGCTGCCTTCACCTCAACGACTCCAGGACTCCGTTCGCCTCCCGCCGCGACCGCCACGAGTTGATCGGCGAGGGGACTCTGGGCCCCCAACCCTTCCGGCGCATCATGACCGATCCGCGCTTCGCGGCAGTCATCAAGGTCCTCGAAACCCCCAAAGGCGACGACGGCGTCACGACGGACCGGAAAATGCTTCGGCGCCTCCGGCGTTACGCCGGCTCGGTTGCCTCCCGCCGCCGACGTATCAATCTTTCCTGACCGGCCGCATGGCCACTCCCGAGCCGCGCGCTCCGCGCGCAGTGAGAGCTTTTGCAGATGACCCGTCCGCGTGTAACCGTCGAGCGTGAGCGCCTCACCCTTGCCGAGCACGGCCTCGATCCCGAGCGCATCCTTCCCAATCTCACACCTCCCCGTCTGATCGAGTACGCCCTGCGCCGGGAAGAGGGCGTGGTGACCGATCACGGCGCCTTTGCCGCCATCACGACCCCGCGCACCGGCCGATCGCCCAAGGACAAGTTCATCGTCGCCGAGCCCGACACCGCGGACCGCATCTGGTGGGCGAAGAACGGCCGGATGGAGCCGGGCGCCTTCGAGCGGCTGCACCATGACGTGCGGGCGTATCTCGATACGCGCGAGTTGTTCGTGCAGGATCTCTTTGCCGGCGCCGACCCGGCGTACCGTCTGTCGGTCCGGTTCATCTCGCCGAGCGCGTGGCACTCGCTTTTCGTGCGCAACATGTTCGTTCGGCCCGTGCCCGCGGACCTGGCGCACTTCAATCCGGGGTTCACCGTGCTCCACGCGCCGGAGTTCCAGGCCGATTCCGCGCGCCACGGCACCCGGAGCGCCACGTTCATCGCGGTGAGCTTTGCGACCCGCGTCGTGCTGATCGGCGGCACCCGCTACGCCGGCGAAATGAAGAAATCAATCTTCAGCGTGCTCAACTTCCTGCTGCCGGAGCGCGGTGTGCTCCCGATGCACTGCTCCGCCAACGTCGGCCCCGACCACGACACGGCCATCTTCTTCGGCCTTTCCGGCACCGGCAAGACCACGCTCTCGGCCGATCCGAGCCGGAGTCTCATCGGCGATGACGAGCACGGCTGGAGCGATCACGGCGTCTTCAACTTCGAGGGCGGCTGTTACGCCAAGGTCATCGGGCTCCGGCCCGACACCGAGCCCGAGATTTACGCCGCCACGCGCACCTTCGGCACCGTGCTCGAGAACGTGGTGCTCGACCCCGCGACGCGCGCGGTGGACTACGATGGCACCCGCATCACCGAGAACACCCGCGCCTGTTATCCGCTGCATTACATCTCCAACCACGTGCCGGGCGGCCAGGGCGGACACCCGGTCAACATCGTCCTGCTCTCCGCCGACGCCTTCGGCGTCATGCCGCCGGTGGCGCGGCTCACGCCCGATCAGGCGATGTACTACTTCCTCTCGGGCTACACCGCCAAGGTGGCCGGCACCGAGGCGGGCGTCACCGAGCCGGTCGCCACGTTCAGCGCCTGCTTCGGCGCGCCGTTCCTGCCGCTGCACCCGAGCGTGTACGCCTGCATGCTGGGCGAGAAGATCGCGCGGCACGGCGCCCGGGTGTGGCTGGTGAACACCGGCTGGACCGGCGGCGCGTTCGGCACCGGCGCGCGGGTCAAGCTCGCGTACACGCGGGCCATGGTGCGCGCCGCGCTCTCGGGCCAGCTCGACCGCGCGCGATACGTGCGGGATCCGGTGTTCGGCGTGGAGGTGCCCGTGGCGGTGCCCGAAGTGCCGGCCACCCTGCTCGACCCGCGCCGCACCTGGAGCGACTGCGCCGCGTACGATGCGCAGGCGGCTAGGCTCGCCCGCATGTTCGAGGAGAACTTCACGCAGTACCGCGCGCACGTCTCCGCCGCCGTCGCAGGAGCGGGACCGCGCGTGTGACGCCTCCGCGCACCGCCGAATTCGAGGTCATCCGCGACCCGCTCTGGGATAACATCAGGCTCGACCGCCCCGCGCTGCTCGCCCTCGACACCGCCGCGGTCCAGCGTCTCCGCTACATCCGCCAGCTCGGCCACGCCTTTCTCGTCTATCCCGGCGCCACCCACACCCGGTTCGAGCACGCCCTCGGCGCCTATCACCTGACGCGCCGCGCGCTCGGCAATCTGGAGGAGCGCGGCGAGCTGGATGGAGTGCCCGAGGAGGAACGTCACGCCGTCCGCCTCGCGGCGCTGCTGCACGACATCGGACACTATCCCTTCTCCCACGCGCTCGAGGAGGCGGGGTTTCCCTCCCACGAAACGCTGGGCGTGGCCAAGCTCCACCAGGGCGAGCTCGGTGCCCGACTCGGCGAGTTGGGCGGCGAAGGATTCGCCGCCAGGGTCGGGGCTCTCATCACGCAGGACAGCCCGAGCGCGCTCCAGGGGCTCATCTCCGGATCGCTCGATCTCGACAAGATCGACTACCTGAGCCGGGACGCGTTCATGTGCGGCGTTCCGTACGGCACGGTGGACGTGGACCGGCTGCTGGCCTCGCTTACGCTGGTCGATGCCGGCGGACGGCTCGAGCTCGGGGTGCACGAGAAGGGCGTGAGCGCGCTCGAGTCGCTGCTCTTCGCCAAGTACCAGATGTACCGTAACGTCTACTGGCACCACGCGGTGCGCGCGGCTACCTGCATGTTCAAGCGCGCGGTGCGCGAGGCGGTGGCGCGGGGCGGCGTGCGCGTCGGCGCGATCGCGGAGGCGACCGACGACGGGCTCATGGAATTGCTGGTGAACGGCCGCCGGAACGAGCTGGCCGCCTGCGTCCGCGCGCGAAGGCTCTACAAGCGCGCGCTCGATCTCCCGGCGAGCGATCTGCCGTCCGACGCCGAGCCCTGGGTGTCGGACGACCCCGACCTGCTCGGGCGGGTGGAGGACGCGCTCGCTGCCGAGGCGGGCCTCGCGCGCGGGGGGCTGCTCGTCGATTTTCCGACTCGCACCGCGATGCTCGGCGTGGATCTCCCACTCCGGTTGCGCGATGGCGCGGTCGATCGCCTCACCGGCGAAGGCCGCGCCGGCCAGCTCGGCCTGCCTCGCGTGGCCGATGAGCTGTACCGGAGCGCGCGGCGCCTTCGCGTGTTCGTCTCATCGGCCCCGGACCGGAGCCTGGGCGGCATTCTTGATCTCGTGGCGCTCCCCGCAGAGGAAATCGCCCGGAGACTTGACGAAAGGCTGCCTCTCCTGCCATCGTAGCGCGCTATTCGTTTCCGTCCCGATTTTCACCCGTAAGGAAGGCCAGCATGCACGTATCGCCATTCCGCGGCCCGGACTCGTCGGCGACCTCCGCGCCGAGCCAGTCCGGGGCCGATGCTTCCGTTCGTCCCCTGCTTACCGAGCTGCTCAACCGGAGCAAGTTGCTGGAGTACGCCGTGAGCCACGTCGAGGCGGCGAGCGCCCAGGGCGGGCGCCCGGCGCAGCGCGAGGCGCTCAAGGCGTTGTACCACACGGTCCAGCTCGTGGCCATGGATCTCTCCCGGCTCCGCGACAAAGCCGTGCGTGAGGGGGTGGTGACGCCGGGCGGCGGATACAACGAGGATTGGCTCGTCCAACCCTCGGAGGCGTCGCCGGAAGACTCGGCATCAACCCCGGTGCGCGAGCACGCGGCCGACACGAGCCACGAACACGAGCGCGAGCACCCGCGCAGCGCGGGCGCCGAGCCGGCGCGCGGCGGGTCCGAATGGAGCGAATCGGAATGGAGCGAATCGGGAAAGCGCGAACCGTGGCAGGCGGCGACCTCCCAAGCCGCGTCGACCGACGCCGGCGCTGCGCACGCCGAAGCGAAGGAAGCGCCTGAGTCGGGTGGCACCGCCACCGCGACCGAGCTCGATCAGGACGAACTGCCCCGGGGCAACGAAAAGGTGTTGGTTGTGGATGCCGACGACGCCACGCGCGAGCCCGCCATCCACGTGCTGCGCGAGCTGGGATACCGCGTGCACGAGGCGCGCTCCGCCGAAGAGGCAATCGCCCACCTCGCGGCCAACAGCGACGACGTGCACCTGCTGCTCACCGCGCTCCAGCTACCGAGCATGGGCGGCCCGCAACTGGCCGAGACGGTGATGTCGTGGCGGCCGGGCGTCCGGGTGTTGTTCACTCCGATGGCCGACGCGCACGCGGGTGTGGCGGTCGAGGCGTACCAGCTTCCGTTCCGGAGCTGGGCGATCGCGAAGCCGTTCCGGCCGACCGACCTCGCCTTCAAGGTGCGCGAGGTGCTCGAGGCCTGAGCCGCCGGTCGAGAGGGTGAGCACAGGCCCCGAAAACACAACGCCCGGCTGAGTGCGCTGCACTCACCGGGACGAAGGCTCTTGGCAGTTTGATCACCCGGTCTGCTCCGATACCCCGGGGCCCGAAGGCTATGTCCTGAAATCGTTGGACGAATAGTACACCTGCACCGGTCCGAGCCACAAGGGGTGACCTCCATCCGATGACCCCCAAAGCCTTTGCGGACCATTTCTCGGCATTGGCGCCGGAGTACGCCGCGTGGCGGCCGCACTACCCGGAGGCGCTCTTCAAGTGGCTGGGGACGCTGGCCGCCCGGCGTGCGCTCGCCTGGGATTCGGGGACCGGCAACGGCCAGGCGGCGCTCGGACTTGCCGGCGTATTCGATCAGGTCATCGCCACCGACGCGAGCGCGGCGCAACTCTCCGCCGCCGCGCCGCACCCGCGCGTCGAGTACCGCCAGGCGCTGGCCGAAGCGAGCGGGCTCGACACCGGATCGGTGGACCTCGTAACGGTCGCGCAGGCGCTGCACTGGTTCGACGTGCCGGCGTTCTTTGCCGAGGCCGGGCGGGTGCTGGCACCCGGCGGCGCTGTCGCCATCTGGACGTACGGCCTACCGTCGTTCGACGACGCGCCGCTTGACCAGGCGCTCGCCCGCTTCTACTCCGACGCGGTGGGCCCGTTCTGGGCTCCCGAGCGCCGCCACGTGGAGGCCGGGTATCGCACGCTGCCTTTCCCGTTCGCGGAAGTGGCGACGCCCGCCTTCGAGATCCGCGCTGACTGGACGCTCGACGCCTTGCTCGGCTACGTGGGGACCTGGTCTGCGACGGCGCGCTTCCGCGAAGCACGGGGATACAATCCGCTCGAGACCTTCGCCCCCGAGCTGTTGCCGCTCTGGGGAAATCGAGCGGACGCGCGGCCGCTGCGGTGGGCGCTCAGCGTGAGGGCCGGGCACCTGCGGTAGCGGCAAAGGGGGTTCTTGCGGCGCGCGCGGCCGCGCCCCGACCGCGTTATGTTGCGGGCTCATTCGGAGGTCGTCCTGATGATCAGTCGTCGCGCTTTCCTCACGCGTACCGCCGGCGTCGCGGCCCTGGGCCTCACCGGCCGGAATCTCTGGGCGTTTGCGCCGGTCGGGGCGCCGCTCGTCACCGTGTACAAGAGTCCATCCTGCGGCTGCTGCGCCAAGTGGGTGTCGCACCTCGAGGCGAACGGCTTCCAGACCGCCGTGCACGACCGCGACTCGATGGACGAGGTGAAGGATGGGCTGGGCGTTCCCAACTCGGTCCGGTCCTGCCACACCGCCCAGGTGAACGGGTATCTGATCGAAGGTCACGTGCCGGCCGGCGACATCACCCGGCTCATCGCCGAGCGGCCCAAGGTCTCCGGCCTCGCGGTGCCGGGCATGCCACACGGCACACCGGGAATGGCGGCGCCGGGCGCGCCGCACGAGCCGTTCGAGGTGGTAGCATTCCAGTCGAGCGGCGCCACGCAGGTCTTCGCCCGGCACTGATCGGCGGGTGGGACGTTTCGGTTGGCGAGGCGGTGGAGATCCAACGCCGCCTCCGTGACCGGCTCGTCCCCCATCCGCCTCCAGGGTTTCATCCCCGCACCATAGCCGGCGCCGACGTCTCGATGGAACGCAATGGCGACCGCGCGTGGGCCGCCATCGTGGTGCTCGACGCCGAGTCGCTGTCGCCGGTCGAGTCGGCTACGGCAACGGCGCGGCTTTGCTTTCCGTACGTGCCCGGGCTCCTCACCTTCCGCGAGATGCCGTCCGTGGTGCTCGCGTGGGAGCGGCTCACCCGGAAGCCGGACGCGCTCATCTTCGACGGCGCCGGCTACGCCCACCCGCGCCGGTTCGGGCTCGCGTCGCACGGCGGGATGATGCTCGGCGTGCCCTCCATCGGATGCGCCAAGTCGATCCTGGTCGGCCGGCACGGACCGCTTGGCCCTGAGCGCGGCGCGACCGCGCCGCTCGTGGACAAGGGGGAAGTGGTGGGCATGGCGGTGCGCCTCCGAGCGCGGGTGGCGCCGGTCTACGTGTCGATCGGGAACGAGATGGACCTGCCGACCGCGGTGCGGATCGTGGAGTCGGCGGCGACGGGATACCGGCTCCCTGAGACGACCCGGCAGGCGCATCGGCTGGTGAACGAGCTGCGGACGAGAGGCTAGCGAGAGATGCGCACGAGCTGTATCGGCGCGCCGGATTCAACGCCTTTGCCGCGCCGGAACGCCTCATGGAGATCGTGCGGCGCGATCCCTGCCGCCGCGCCTGAGACCTACCGCCGCCCCTGGCGCCGCTCCGGGCCGGCGTAGCTCGGGTCGAGATGGTGGCGGCGTTCGATTTCCGCGTCGCCGATCGGATTCTCCGGCAGGAGGGGCAGGCCCTCGCGGATGGCCTGCGGGTGAGAGGCGGGATCTCCCTCGGACGCACCCGAATCGGAGGCGCCGCCCATTCCGCTCTCGGGCAGCGCGTCGCCGCGGTAGTCGCGGTTGCCGAATTCGTCGTCCCGGTACTCGTCGTCTCGACGTTGTCGCTTCATCATCGTGTCGCTCGCTCGAACGGGAGCCCCACGCTACGGCACGGCGGGCCTCACGGGTGTGGCCGCGGTCACACTGCGCGGTGCGGCCGGGCGCCGCGAGACCGCGGGCGCCGCGAGCCACACGCCGTTGATTCGTGCCGCGCTTGAGGGCGCCTCGCCGGCGCGGTAGTCTACAGGACTGCGAATCCGGAGAAATCGTGAACCGCGTTTCCCGCATGCGCCGGCTATTCGTGTACGACGCTTGGGCCAACCATGAGGCGCTCGGCTCGCTCAGCGGCATCGGCGGCGGCGATGCCGCGCCCGCCGTGCGGCTTCTGGCCCACGTCGCCGCGGCAAAGCAGCTCTGGCTCGCGCGCATCGTGGATGAGCCGGCGCCGCTCCCCGTCTGGCCGGAGCTCGACGCGCCGGCCACCGCGCGGGCCCTCGCCGAGGCCGAATCCGGCTGGGGCCGATGGCTGAGCTCGCTCGACGACGCCGGCGGCGCCGACCCGCTCGCCCGCGTCGTGACCTACGTCAACTCGCGCGGCGAGCGCTGGTCCAATGCGGTCGAAGACATCCTCGACCACGTCGTGCTGCACGGACACTATCACCGCGGGCAGATCGCGGCCCGGGTGCGAGCGGCGGGTGGCACGCCCGCCGTCACCGATTTCACCCACGCCATTCGAACCCTGTCACTACCACCGGAGGAAATCGTTCATGGCTGAGCCGGTCATGGATGTTCGGCGCCGAGCGGCGCAGCGGGCCCAGGAAGTCATGAGCGGCGCGCTCAGCGCCGATGCCTTTCGCGAGGAGTTTGCCGACGTGGACGACCGCGCGGTGGCGGAGCTGCTGGACCTGATGGAGCACGAGCCGGCGCGGAGGGGCTTGCTCGGCGGCGGCGAGTCCGCCTGGGAGAACTACCGGGAATCGATGCGCGAAATCATCGACAGTCTCGCGGAGTAGCGATGACGGGCGCGCCGCCGGGCGATGCCGGTGCGGGGGGGTCGCGCTGGAAGGCGCTGGCCCTGATGGTGGGGCTGGTGGTGCTGGTGGACGCAGTCGCGATCGCGATCTACTTCGTTGCCGGCATTGGCCGCGCCGGTACGGGGGTTCAGCTTCTCTTCTCGGTCGTCTGGACCGTGGTCACGCTCGCCGTCGTCGTTTGGGGTCTCCGGCGCGTGCGGCCGTTCAGGGCTCGCGTCCGGTGACCCCGGTGACCGCCGGCTGCTCGCCGGTCGGCGCGTCCACCGCGTCGATGCGCACCACGATGGCCGTAATATTGTCGAGGCCGCCGCGCCGATTCGCCTCGTTCACCATCCGGTCCACCCAGACCTGCGGATCGCCCTCCGACATCATGATCTTGGCAAGCTGCTCGTCCTCGAGCATGCCGGTGAGGCCGTCCGAGGCGAGGAGCACCACGTCGCCCGAGTGGAGTGCGCCGAAGTAAAGATCGGTAACGACGTCGCCGCTCGCGCCGACGCAGCGGGTGATCACGTTGCTGTAGGGGTGCACCCGCGCCTGCTCGGGTGTGAGCAGCCCGGCATCCACCTGCTCCTGCACGTACGAATGGTCCTTGGTGAGTTGGGAGATCCGGCCGTCGCGCAGGAGATAGGCGCGGCTGTCGCCCACCTGGCCGATGAGATAGCGCCCCCGCATGAGCACCAGCACCGTCGCCGTCGTGCCCATACCGCGCTTGTCGCGCTCGGAAAGCGTGCGGGTGAAGATCGCCTCGTTGGCCGCGCGAATCGCCTCGCGGACCCGCTCGCCCACCTCTTCGCTGCTGAGTCCGCGGATCGAACCGATCTCACGCGAGGCGATCCGCACCGCCATCTCGCTCGCCACCTCGCCCGCCGCATGGCCGCCCATCCCGTCCGCGACGATGAAGACGCCGCGGTCCGACAGCATGAGATAGTTGTCCTCGTTGCCGGACCGGACGACACCGACATCGGTGCGCGCCGCGCAGGTAAAGTGCACGAGGATGCCTATCGGCTGAGGAGGAGGTAGGCGACCACGGCGGCCACGACGATGGCGACGGCGATGATGCCGCCGATCGGCACGCCGCTCCGGGGCCGCGGCACGGTCCGGAGTGGCCGGCGGAACACCGCGGCCGGATCGGTCCCCATCGACTCCTCCGCGCGGCCGGCGCCGGGCGCAGCATCAGCCGGTGCGGCGCCGGCGACCTCCGGTACCCGATCCATCATGCGCGTGGCGATGCGCGGCTGGATGCCGGTGATGTCGTCGGTCGACTCGAAGAGCGTGGTGACCTCACCGAACCGGATCGACGCGCCGGGACCCAGCGCCGTCTCCTCGTCAATTCGTTCGCCGTCCACGTAGGTCCCGTTGGTCGAGCCAAGATCGCTCAGCATCCAGATGCCTTCGCGCCGCTGCAGCCGTGCGTGCGTGGCGCTCACACTCGGCTCGGGAACGACGAGATCGTTCGACTCGGCCCGCCCGATGGTGACCACCGGCACCCGGACGGTGAGCCGCTTGCCCTTGAGCGTGCCGCTTCGCACGAGAAGTGAGGCGATCGGCGCGCCCGCCATGGCGATCGGCGTCACCGGCCCGGGCAGCGGCGGGAGCGGCGTGCCGAACCCGGGCAGGCCGTGCATCGTGTCCCCGAGCCGCTGCTGCGCACCGGTCGGCGGGCGCGCTTCATCCTCGGCGGCCGGCGGCTCGGGTGTTGGTGACGGGGCTGGTGCGGGTGCCGGCGCTGGTGCGGGTGCCGGCGCCGCCCCGGCGGGCGGAGCGGCTTCGACTGCGGCGGGCGCCGGCGCCGCGTCCACGTAGAAGCGGAACTCATCGCCGCCTACCCTGATCACGTCCGCCCGCTGCAATGCGCGTTCACCCTCGATCCGCGCGCCGTTGACGAAGGTGCCGTTGGTGCTGAGGTCCGCGAGCACGTACGCTTGACCAGCCAGCCCGATCCGCGCATGCCGCCGCGACACGTCGCTCCCCGCCACGACCACGTCCGACGAGGCGTCGCGCCCGAACACGAGCCCCTCCGGCCCGATCCGGTACTCCCGCCCGTCCGTGAGGCAGACCAGGCGCGCGCCACCTGGCCCGGCCACGAACGCGGCCGGCTTGGGTGGCGGCACGAAACGGTCGAACGCTGCGGAGTCGAAAAAGCGGGTGTGACCCCCGCGGGCGGGATCTGTCACCAGGATTTCGTGAGGGCCGATCTGAATCTTGTCGCCGTGAAGAAGTGGGGTGGGATCGTCGCCCTGGCGGATGCCGTTCACCAGAATCTCGGCGTCCGCCGAGGCGCGGCGGATGGCCGCGGAACCGTCGGCAAGACACTGGACTATGGCATGGCGGGGCTGAACGCCCTCGCCCTCGAGCGGCATACCACTCCCGGCGCCCGATCCCACAACCGTCTCTCCGGCGGCAATTGGCACACGGCGGCCGCCGACTTCGAGCTGCATCATCCGCTGGGATCCCCGGGCTGTACGTGAGTCGCCAGCAAACCTACCCGCCGGTTTCGGGGGGCGCAAGCAAACCCGCTGGCGCGTGTTACGCCCTGCACACCGAACGAAGCTTACGCGCTCCGCAGGGTATCCTGGCCCCGCAGCTGCAACTGATAGAGCCGTTCGTAGAGTCCGCGCTGCGCGAGCAGCTCCCGGTGATTTCCGCGCTCACGGATCTCGCCGTGGTGCAGCACCAGGATCTCGTCGGCATGCAGAATGGTGCTGAGCCGATGCGCGACGACGATGCTCGTGCGCCCGGCCATGAGCTCCGCGATTGCGGCCTGGATCTGCGCTTCCGCTTCGGCGTCGACCGAGCTCGTGGCTTCGTCCAGCACGAGGATGCGCGGATCGAGCGCGAGCGCGCGGGCGAAACTCAGAAGCTGGCGCTCGCCCACGCTGAGACTCCGGCCGCGCTCACCGAGCACGTGGCCATAGGTCTGCGGCAGCCGCTCGATGAAGCGGTCGGCACCGGTGCGCCGGGCGGCCGCGCGCGCCGCCGCCTCGGAGATGGGCGCGTCGAGCGTGAGGTTGTGCATGACGTCGCCGGCGAACAGAAAGAGATCCTGCTGCACGAAGCCGATGAGCCCGCGCAGCTCGGCCGTCGTGAGGTCGCGGATGTCCACGCCGTCGATCGTAATCCGCCCCCGCACCGGATCGTAGAACCGGAGCAGCAGGCTGACGATCGTCGTCTTGCCGGCGCCGGTGTGCCCCACCAGGGCAACGGTCTCGCCCGGCGTGGCCGTGAACGAGACGTCTTTGAGCACCCAGGGTCCCTGCTCCGAGTAACGGAACCAGACACCCTCGAATGCCACCTCGCCGCGCACCGGCCGCGTGAGGTGCACCGGCGTTGCCGGCTCAGGCACCGTCACCGGCTCATCGAGCAGCCGGAATACCCGCTCGGACGAGGCCATCGCGCTTTGCAGAAGGTTGAACTTTTCCGAGAGATCCTGCAGCGGCTGGAAGAACCGCCGGGTGAGCTGGACGAACGCGGCGAGCACACCGACCGTGAGATCGCCGCCCAGCGTGCGCACGCCGCCGTACCAGAGGAGGAGTGCGAGCGCCACGGCCGAGAGCAGCTCGATCACCGGAAAGAACACCGCGTAGATCTTGATCGAGTGGAGATGGGCGTCGAGGTAGTGCCGGTTGATCGCGTCGAACTCGCGGGCCGCCGCGCGTTCGCGCCCGAAGAGCTGCACCACCCTGACGCCCGAGAGGTGCTCCTGCAGGAAACTGTTGAGCCGGGCCAGCCGGACGCGGATGTCACGGAAGGCGTCGCGCACCTGCCGGCGAAAGATCGAGGCGGTGAGCCACACGAGCGGGATCACGGAAAACGCGACCAGGGCGAGCCGCCACTCGGTGACGAGCATCATCACCATGATCGCCACCAGCGTGAACACGTCGCCGAACACGGTGACCACGCCGGAGGAGAACAGTTCGTTGAGCGTCTCCACATCCGAGGTGACGCGGGTCATGAGGCGGCCCACCGGATGCCGATCGAAGTACGGAATGCTGAGTCGCTGCAGGTGGCCGAAGACCTGGGTGCGCAGATCGTACATCACCCGCTGGCCGATGAGCGTGGTGATGAGCGTCTGCCCGTACTGCACCGCGAACTCGAGCCCGAGTGCCGCGAGGTACACCGCGGCGAGGGTCGCGAGGAGGCCGAGGTCGCGGTGCGGGATCGCGACGTCCAGCGCGCGCTGGGTGAGCTCGGGGCCCACGAGCGTAAGGCCGGCGCCGATGAGCAGAAGCACGACTGCGCCGAGGGTGATGGCCTTGTAGGGCCGGAGATACCGCAGCAGTCGCGTAAGGAGGCCCGCATCGTAGCCCCGCTCGAGCGGCTCGTCGAGCGGCGTCGTCATCGCGCCGCCTCGGGGAGGGCGCCGTCGTCCACCGTCTTGAATCCCCGCCGCACCCAGGTGGAGAACACCACGAAGCCGGTGGCGAGCGTGAAGTAGCTCAGGATGCAGCGCCAGATCACCGTGTACACCGGCGTGAGCCCGCGCGGCACGTACACCGACATGACCGCGGCCGAGAGCAGCTCCGCAATGCCCGACGCCCCTGGCGTGGGCGCGAAGTAGAGGAGAAACATTACCAGCGTCTGCACCAGCAGGACGTCGACGAAGTTGGCATGGATGCCGAGCACCCTGAGCGTCACGTAGCCGGCGAGCAGCTTGTTCGCATGCGAGGGGCCCGAGAGGAGCCATGCCCAGGCCAGCGCGAGCCAGCCGCGGGGGCTGTTGAACGCCACCACACTCGCATGCACGTCGTCGATGCCCGTGAGGAGCCGCTCGAGTCGCCCCGCCACCCGCCGGCTCCGCCGGCCCACCGCCTCCGCGATCCGCCGCACGAGGCCGGCGGCGACACGGGGAAAGACGATGATCGCCGCCAGCGCGAGGCCGATCGCCCCTACCACCCAGAGGCTCCCGAGAAAGAGGTCGTAGAGCGAGAGCCCCAGCACGTCGCCCTTGGTGCCGAGCGAGCGGCCCGCCCCCGCGAGGATGGCCGCCGGGCCGGCGATCGCGAAGAACGCCACCGTCGCAATGAAGCTCATGAGCGTGCAGGTGACTGCGACCGGCAACGGGATTCCGTAGCGCCGGAGAGTGTACATCGTCATCGGCCCGGCCCCCGAGTTGAGCGGCGTGATGTACGCCGCCCATGCCCCCATCCCCCCCGCCAGGATACAGCCCTTGAGCGAGGGATTGGGCACGATGTGGCGGGCAAGGACCCAGAGCCGCATTCCGCCGCCGAACCAGTCCATCGACGCGAGACAGAGGCCCACCACGAGCCACGGCCAGCGGAGTCCCCGGAGCCCCTCCAGCGCCGCCGGGAGATCGTTGCCGTAGACGAAGGTGATCCCGACGCCCACGATCGAGGCCAGAATGAAGATCTCGAAGCCCCGGCGCAGGAGCTTTGGGGTAAGCAGCGGCATGGGGCTGGAAAATAGGCGGTAGGGGCGGGAAGGGAGAGGCAGGAGGGCGGCACCGCCGCTACCGTCTATCTTTCAGCTGTGCTCCGCATCGTCAATGCCCGCCAGCATAACCTCCGTGGAATCACGGTTGACCTCCCGCAGCGCTCGCTCATCGTCATCACGGGGCCGTCCGGGTCGGGCAAGTCTTCGCTCGCGTTCGACACCCTCTATGCCGAGGGGCAGCGGCGCTACATCGAGTCGCTCTCGACCTACGCGAAGCAGTTCCTGGACCGGATGCCCAAGCCCGATGTGGACCGCCTCGAGGGTCTGGCGCCCGCGGTGGCGATCGAGCAGCGGAACCCGACCGTCTCCAGCCGCTCCACCGTCGGTACGGCCACCGAGGTCTACGACTATCTGCGCCTCCTCTGGGCTCGGCTCGGCCGGCCGTTCTGCCGCGCGTGCGGGGCGCCGGTGCGGCGGGATACGCCGGAGTCGGCGGCGGCGGAGATCCTGAAGCGCGCCGGGCGCTTGCAGGTGAGCTTTCCGCTGCCCCAGAGCGCCCGGACGACCCATGCCGCGGTCGTCGAAAACCTTCGCGCCTTGGGATTCGTGCGCATCGTCACCGACGGGCAGACATATCACCTGGACGAGCTGCCCGCCGGGCTCGACCTCACCCAGGCAAGCGAGCTGCTCGTCGTCGTAGACCGGCTCACCGCCGAGCCGGCCGCCGAGTCGCGCATCGTCGAGGCGCTCGCCACCGCCTTTGCCGAGGGCGAAGGCGTGGCGCTGGTGCTCTTCGCGGACGAGCGGCTGCGCTTCACGGAATATCCTGCGTGCAGCGCCTGCGACACGCCGGGGGCCGTGATCACCCCGGCCCTCTTCTCGTTCAACAATCCGCGGGGCGCCTGCGCGGCGTGCAACGGCTTTGGCGCCACGCTGGAGTACGACGAATCGCTGGTGGTGCCCGATCCCCGCCGGAGCCTTGCGGGGGGCGCCATCGACCCCTGGACCAAGCCACGCTACGAAAGCCGCCGCCGCCTGCTGCTCGAGCGCGCCCGCGACCTCGGCATCTCGCCCGACACGCCGTGGTCCAAGCTCAAGGCCGCCGAGCGGCGCGAGCTGCTCTACGGCAGGAAGGGCCGCTACGTCGGCATCTTTCCCTTCCTCAAGGGCCTAGAGGAGAAGCGCTACAAGCAGTACATCCGGGTCTTCCTGCGCCAGTACCAGCTCGCCCGCCCCTGCGCCGAATGCGACGGCACCCGGCTCAACGCCGACGCGCGCTCCGTGCGGCTCGCTGGCGCCACCATCGCGGACGTGGCCGGGCGCCCCATCGAGGCGATCCACGACTGGCTCCATGGGCTTGAGCTCACGGCGTACGAGCGCGACGTGGCGCACCTCATCACCGAGCAGCTCGACGCGCGCCTCGGCTTCCTGCGCGACGTTGGCCTGGGCTATCTCTCGCTCGACCGGCAGACGCGCACGCTTTCGGGCGGCGAAGCCCAGCGCATCGCTCTCGCCAATGCGCTGGGCTCCCGGCTGGTGGACGCGCTCTACGTGCTGGACGAGCCATCGATCGGCCTGCACCCGCGCGACACCGATCGGCTGCTCTCGCTGCTCCATCGGCTGCGCGACGCCGGCAACACCGTCGTCGTGGTCGAGCACGATCTCGCCGCCATCCGCCAGGCCGACTTCATGCTCGAGCTCGGTCCGGGGTCGGGCGAGCACGGCGGGCGGGTAGTGCACGCCGGCCCAGTCGCCGGCGCGGGCGCGTCGCTCACCGGGCAGTATCTCACCGGGCAGAAGCGGATCGCGGTGCCGAGCGCCCGGCGGCCCGCTGGACCGCAGTGGATGCGGGTGCGCCGCGCCTCACTGCACAATCTGGACGGGGTGGACGTCGACATTCCGCTCGGAACTCTTACGGCGGTGACCGGCGTGTCGGGCTCCGGCAAGAGCACGCTGGTGTACGACGTGCTTTACCGCAATCTCGAGGCGCGGCTCCGCGGCGGACACTCCGCCAAATCGCACCTGGGCGAGGTAGTGGGCAGCGTGAGCGCGCTCACCGGTTGGGAGTCGCTCGAGGACGTGGTGCTCATCGACCAGTCGCCCATCGGCCGCTCGCCCCGCTCGAACCCCGTGACGTACGTGAAGGCGTTCGACGAGATCCGCGAGCTGTTCGCGCAGCAACCGCTCGCCCGGCAGCGGAAGTACACCGCCGCCACCTTCTCGTTCAACCTGCCCGGCGGCCGATGCGAGGCATGCGAGGGCGCGGGGCATGTGCAGGTCGAGATGGTGTTCCTCGCCGATGTCTTCGTGCCCTGCGAGGTCTGCGGCGGCAGCCGCTACAAGCGCGAGGTGCTGGACGTGCGCATTCAGGGCCATTCGATCCACGACGTCCTCAAGTGGACCGTGGACGAGGCGGTCGCGCGCTTCCACCACCAGCCTAAGCTGGGCACCGCGCTCTGGCACCTGCAGCAAGTCGGCCTCGGTTATCTGCGCCTGGGTCAGCCCGCCACCACACTCTCCGGCGGCGAAGCGCAGCGGCTCAAGATCGCCCGCGAGCTGGCCGGCTCGGCCCGGCGCGAGGGCCGCAAGCTCTACATCCTCGACGAGCCGACCACGGGCCTGCACCTGGACGACGTGCGGGTGCTGATCCAGATCCTCGACCGGCTGGTCGATGCCGGCCACACGGTGCTCGTGATCGAGCACCACCTCGACGTGATCAAGCGCGCCGACTGGGTCATCGACCTGGGCCCGGAGGCCGGCAACGCCGGCGGCCGCGTCGTCGCCCAGGGCACGCCCGAGGACATCGCCGCCGTCCCCGAGTCGCACACCGGCCGCTACCTGAGCCCGCTCCTCCGCCCTGCCGCCGCCGCGCTCGCCGGATGACCCGACGCCAGGGCGTGCTCTGGCTCGTCGTCATCGCGGTGATTTGGGGCGCGTCGTTCGTGCTCATCAAGGCGACGCTCACGCTCGTCTCCCCGCTGCTGCTGCTCGCGTTCCGGTTCCTGCTCGCGGCGTTGTTCGTCGTGGCCTGGCTCCGCGGCCTCACCCGCTCCGAGCTCGAGGGCGGCCTCGTGCTGGGTCTCTTTTTCTGGGGCGGCTTCGTGTTTCAGACGGTGGGGCTCGAATACACCACGCCGAGCCGCTCGGCGTTCATCACCGGCCTGAGCACGCCGCTCGTGCCGGTCGCGGAGTTCCTGCTGCACCGCCGCCGTCCGAGCGCGGGCACGGTGGCTGCCATCGGGGTGACGGCCGTGGGCATCTGGCTCCTTACCCATCCGGGCGGTGGCGGGGGACTCAACCGCGGCGATCTGCTCACCTTCGGGTGCGCGGCGCTCTTCGCCCTGCAGATTGACGCAGCGGGCCGGTACACCCGGCTTGGCCGCCCGGGCCGACTGGTTGCGCTCGAGCTCACGGCCGCGGGCGTACTCTCGCTCGCCGCGGCCCCATGGGTCGAGCACGTTCGTTTGGTGCCCGGGTGGCCTGCCGCGGCCGCGTTGCTCGCGCTTGCCCTCATCGCGGCAACTACGTTCTATGGCCAGCTCGCCGCGCAGGCCGTCGTAAGCCCCGCCGTCACGGCGGTGATATTCACGCTGGAGCCGCTGGCAGCCGCGCTCACGAGCTGGCTCCTCCTGGGCGAAGTCCTGACCGGCCTGCAATGGCTGGGCGGCGCGCTTATCATCGGAGCGGTGGCATTGCTGCGGTGATCGGCCGAGTCATGGCACCGTGGGAGGAACTGTGGACCGCATCGACGTGCGCCGCCGGCATCGCCCGCTGATCCGTGTTGCGGGCCTCTGGCTCGCGCTTGCGCTCGGCGCGTGCGGTGGGGACCAACTGACGCCGCCGCCGGGAAAGCCGCCGGCGCCGGGTATCGACGCGATCGACCACGTCGTCGTCATCTACCTCGAGAACCACAGCTTCGACAATCTCTACGGCGAGTTCGCCGGCGCGGAGGGCCTCGCCTCGGCGGGCGACGCCGCCACGCAGGTGGATCTGAGCGGAACCCCGTTCGCGGCCCTTCCGCCGGTCCCGGGCGGCGCGTTCCCCAACGACCTCCCGAACGCGCCGTTCAGCATCGAGCAGTTCGTCGGCGCCACGCTCAAGACGCCGGACATGATCCACCGCTTCTATGAGGAGCAGGTGCAGATCGACGGCGGGGCGATGGACAAGTTCGCGGCAGTGAGCGGCGCGGGCGGGCTCGTCATGGGCTTCTACCATACGGCCAACCTGCCGCTCGCGGCCGAGGCGGCGCGCTACACCCTCTGCGACAACTTCTTCCACGCGGCGTTCGGCGGCTCGTTCCTCAATCACATCTGGCTCATCGCGGCGCGCACACCCGTGTTTCCGAACGCGCCGCCGGATGCCGTGGCCCAGTTGGGCCCGGACGCCCTGCCGCTGCCGGACCACGATGGGCCCATCACGCCCGATGGCTACGTCGTCAACACGGCGTACACGGTGAACCAGCCCCACCCGCCGGGAGCGGACCCGGAACGCCTCGTGCCCAACCAGACCTTCGCCACGATCGGCGACCGCCTGTCCGACGCGGGCGTGTCTTGGGCGTGGTACTCTGGCGGCTGGAACGACGCGCTCGCCGGACATCCCGACCCGCTCTTCCAGTTTCACCATCAGCCGTTCGCATACTTCGCCCGCTATGCGGACGGCACGCCGGCCCGGGCCGCGCACCTCAAGGATGAATCGGAGTTCCTGGCCGCCGCCCGGGTAGGATCGCTGCCGGCGGTCGCATTCGTGAAGCCGCTTGGCGGGCTGACCGAGCACCCAGGGTACGCGGATGTGCTGGACGGCGAGAAGCACGTGGAGGAGTTGATCGACGCCGTGCGCGACGGCCCCCAATGGGCGCACACCGCGATCGTCCTTACCTATGACGAGAACGGTGGGTTCTGGGATCACGTGCCCCCGCCGCGCGTGGATCGCTGGGGTCCCGGCACGCGGGTGCCGGCGCTCGTGATCTCGCCCTTTGCGCGGAAGGGCTTCGTCGACCACACGCGCTACGACACCACCTCGATTCTCGCGCTGATCGAGCGGCGGTGGCACCTCGCGCCGCTTGGAAGCCGGGATGCCGCCGCGAATGACCTTACGGCCGCCTTCACGTTCGAGCCGCCCTGATCAGCTCCCACGCTTCGACGACGTTCGCCCGCTCCGTGCAGCGCTGGCCCACCGCGAGGCGGATCGCGTAGCGTCCGCCAAGAGTCGTGTGCGTGAGAAAGACGCGGCCGCTCGCGTTGACCCGGGCGAGGAGCTCGCGGTTCAGCCCATCGACTCGCGGGTCGTCCGGCGGGAGGTCGGGCGGCCGGTGCCGGAAGCATACGAGCCCGAGCGGCACCGGCGCGAGCAACTCGAAGTCCGGCGCCACTTCAACCCAGCCGGCAAATTCGCGCGCCAGCGCCACGTGCCGGCGGATCATCTCGCGAAGTCCCTCGACCCCGTAGCTCCGCAGCACGAACCAGAGCTTGAGCGCGCGGAAGCGCCGGCCGAGCTGGATTCCCCAGTCGCGAAAGTTGACCACCTCGGCGTCGCGCGCGGTCGTGAGGTACTCGGGGGTGAGCGCGAACACCCGCAGCAGCGCGTCGATGTCCCGCACGAAGTAGACGCTGCAATCGAAGTTCACCAGCAGCCACTTGTGCGGATTCATCACCAGGCTGTCGGCCAGCTCGATGCCATCCAGAATGCCGCGCAGCTCCGGCACGATGGCCGCCGAGCCTGCGTACGCCGCGTCGACGTGCAGCCAGACGCCATGCTCGCGGCAGATGGCGCCGATCGCGCGGAGCGGATCGAGCGCCGTGGACGACGTCGTGCCCGCCGTTGCCACCACGCAGGCGGGCACCAGGCCCTCGCGCTTGTCTCGCACGATCGCCTCCGCGAGCGCCTCTGGCCGCATTGCGTACCCCGCGTCCACCGGAATCTGCCGCAGCGCCTCGGCCCCGAAGCCCGCGAGGCGCACGCCTTTCGCTACCGACGAATGTGCCTCCGTGGAGGCGTACACCCCGAGCGGCGGCGCCTCGCGCTGACCCAGCCGCTCGCCGGCGTATCCGCTCGCCCGCTCGCGCGCGGAGATGAGCGCCACGAGCGTCGCGGTAGACGCGGTATCCTGAATGACGCCGGTGAAGCCTCGGGGCAACTCGAGCATCCGCGCGAGCCACGCCATCGTCACCTGCTCCAGCTCGGTGGCTGCGGGTGAGGTCTGCCACGACATGCACTGCGCGCCGAGCGTCGCCGTGAGCATCTCGGCGAGGATCGACGGCGGGCTGTGGTTGGCCGGGAAGTAGCCGAACCAGCCGGGATGGTTCCAGTGGGTGATACCCGGCACCACGAGCTGCTCGAAGTCGGCGATGATGCGCTCGAACGGCTCGCCGTGGAGCGGCGGATCCGCGGGCAGGCTCCGCGAGACCGATCCTGGCGCCACCTCGGGGACGACGCGACGCGCGCCCACGTCGCGGAGGTAGTCGGCCATCCAGTCCACCAGCCGGTGGGCCTGGTGCCGAAATTCATCGGGATGCATCGGCCGGAAGATAGCGCCGCGATGCGCTCGCGCCCCTGGCATCGAGGCGCGGCCGCCGCCAACTTGCTCGCGATGCCTACCCCCCGCCCCGATGGCCTCTGCTTCGATCCCGACGCAGCCCGCGTGCACCTCGAGGCGGCGGATCCCGCGCTTGCAGCCGTGATCCGGCGTGCCGGCCGCATCACGCTGCGCCCGGAGCCCACGCAGAGTCTTTTTGCCGCGCTGCTCAGGTCAATCGTGTACCAGCAATTGAGCGGCAAGGCGGCCGCGACGATCCACCGGCGCGTGCTCGCGCTGTTCGCGCCCAAGCGGCACCCGAGCGCCGCCGATCTCCTCGCCGTCTCGGACGACCAGTTGCGCGCCGCCGGATTATCGCGCAACAAGACCGCCGCCGTGCGCGACCTCGCCCGCCGGACGCTCGATGGCACGGTGCCCCGGCTGGCGCACGTTCACCGGCTGGACGACGAGGCCGTGATCGAGCGGCTCACCGCCGTGCGTGGCGTGGGCCGCTGGACCGCGGAGATGATCCTGATGTTCCGACTGGGCCGGGCGGACGTGCTCCCGCTCGGCGATCTCGGCGTGCGGAAGGGCTTCCAGCGGACGTACGGCATGCGTCGCCTGCCGAGTCCCGTGACGATCGAGCGCCGGGCCGAGCGGTGGCGCCCCTACCGCTCGGCGGCGAGCTGGTATCTCTGGCGTGCAGCTGAGTTCTGACCGAGCGGCGGCGCCGTGAGCCGGCCACAGTGGCACTGGGCATGCGTCCGGGCCGGCCGCGTATGTAGTTTAGAGGCTCAGGGAGGACACCACATGAGGGAACGAATCAGCGCACGTCCCGCACTCGAGCCGAGTATCGAGGCCGTCGGCGTGCTTCGCGAGCAACTGCACCGGATGGGCTTTCTGGTTGGGGACGACGTGGCGCGGGGGCTGCTTCGGTCGGTGCTGGCCGTCGAAGCGGCGCGGCTCGATCGCCGCGCCCGCGATGCGGCAACCGAGTGCCTGCGGAGCATTCAGCAGGCGGCGCGCGAAGCGCTCGAGATCCTGACCCAGGGACCGGCGCCGGCCGCTGCACCGGGCGCCACGCCTCCGACGGCGCCGATGGCGGCGATTCCCAGAGACGAGTCGTTGAATCTGGCCGAGGTGGTTCGGCGGCGGTTGGGAGAGGAAATGCCGCGCGACACGCGGCCGATGCGTTTCGACGAGCCGGGCGCCGCGGCGCCACCGCCGCCCGCACCGCCGATGCCTTCGCCGCCGCCCCCGCCTGCGGCGCAGAGCCGCCCCAGCAACCCGTTCTCAGCGGAGCCGCGCCGGCCCGTATTCAAGCATCCGCGCCGGCGCTAAGTCCGGGGCGGAAGCTCCCGAGGCAGGACTCGAACCTGCGACCCGCTGATTAACAGTCAGCTGCTCTACCAACTGAGCTACTCGGGATTGGCGGCGAAAAAATAACGCCGCGCTCGGGGACGCTCAACCTTGGCGCGGATGTCCGTTCAGGCCTCCCGGCCCTGCGGTGACCTATGGCACCGCCCCGACCCCTCCGGCCCCGCCAGATTCGCCAAGTCGTCCAGGCACAACCCGTTAGTTTTGCGTGCGAGTTCTTGCACTTCAGGTGCACGTTCCGAGCGCTCGCTTTGCATAACAAAGCGGCCACAAAATCCGTGCTAAGTGAGTACTGAAAAAGCTGTTACACTGGCCCGGCTACCGCCGGCGCCCCGATCTTGCGTAGGTTGTCGCCGATGCCGCTTCCCCAACTGCTCGGTCACCACGACGCGCGACGCCGCCTGAGCCGGGCCGCGAGCGCGGATCAGCTCCCGCAGGTCCTTCTCTTCACGGGACCCGCGGGCATCGGGAAGCAGCGGCTGGCGCTCTGGCTGGCGCAGCGCCTCTGGTGTGAGCGGCCCGGCGCGGACGAGCAGGTCGGCGAACCCTGCGGGCAGTGTCGGAGTTGCCGCCAGGTGCTCGCGCTCACGCACCCCGACCTGCACTGGTTCGTGCCGGTGCTCCGGCCCAAGGCGACCGAGCCGGACAAACAGGTAACCGAAGTTGCGGAGGCGCTGGCGCAGGTGATCGAGGAGCGCCGGGCCAATCCGCTGTACGGCCCGGTTGACGGCATGGCGATCCACGGGATTGCGAGCGCGCGGCTGGTTCTGCGGCACGCGGCGCTCACGCCGATCGAGGCGGACTCGAAGCTGTTCGTCATCGGAGATGCCGAGCGGCTCGTGCCGCAGGAGTCGAGCCCGGAGGCCGCAAACGCGCTGCTCAAGGTGCTGGAGGAGCCGTCACCGCGCTCGCGGTTTGTGCTCACGGCCGAGGACCCGCGCCGCGTCTTGCCGACGATCCGCTCGCGCGCGGTGCCGCTTCGGGTCACGCCGTTGAGCGACGCCGAAGTCGAGTCGGTGCTGCGCGACGCGCACCGGCCGCCGCTCGAGGCAGAGGAGATGCGCCGCCGCGCGGCAACCGCGCATGGCTCGGTGGGTGCCGCCATCTCCGGAGGGGGCGCCGATGCGGCGCACGCGGCGGCCGGCGCGTTCATCGAGGCAGCGCTCAAGGGACGCGGCGCGGCGATGGAGCGCTCGCTCAAGCAGCCGCCCTGGTCGGCGCGGGGCGACTTCAGCGCGATGCTCGACGCACTGGCCGAGCTGCTGGCCGAGGCGGCCCGCGCGGCCGGCGGCCACGAGGTGGGACGGCCCGTGACGCCAGCGCTTCGCCGCGACGGCAGTGGCGAAGACCGGCTTCACGCGCTCATGGCCGCGCAGGCGCGCGTGGCCGCGGCCCGTGATGCGGCGGCCGGCAACGTGAACCCCCAGCTCCTGCTGGCGGTGCTCGCCGACGATCTGGCGGAGGTGCTGTGAAGCTCTCGCACGTGGATGACCGGGGCGAAGCCCGGATGGTGGACGTGGGCGGCAAGCCCGTGACCGAGCGCGCGGCCGAAGCCGAGGGCGCGGTGCGGATGTCGCGCGAAGCACACGACCTGATCGCGGCGCACGCGGTGAAGAAGGGCGACGTGCTGGCGGTGGCACAGGTGGCCGGCACGATGGCGGCCAAGCGGACGGGCGAGCTGATCCCGCTCTGCCATCCGCTCGGCCTCGACCAGGTGAGAGTGGAGACCACGCTCGATGCGAGCCTGCCCGGCGTGCGGGTGCGCGCCACGGCCAAGGCCACCGGCCGCACCGGCGTGGAGATGGAAGCGCTCACCGCGGTCGCGGTGGCGTGCTTGACGATCTACGACATGGTGAAGGCGGTAGATCGGGGGATGGCGATCGAAGCGGTTCGACTCGTGAGCAAGTCCGGTGGTACCCGGGGCGAGTGGCGGCGGTCGGAGTCTTGAGCGCCGCGCCGTGACCGGCCTATTGGAAGGAGGCTCGTGATGTGGACACGAACCGGCAGATTCCTGACCCAGCAGGAGCACCGGGAGCGCATCGCTCGCCGGGAGCGCGCCGCGCGGCTGTTCGTGCGTGGCGGCGTGCTCGTGGCGGCGGCGCTCGGGCTCGGCGCCCTTGGCGGCTGGGGCAAGCGGGTTCGCGCGGCCGACCGCGTCTCGTTCGACCCGCGCGGCATCGCGCGCGAGTTCGGCTCGCTCAACAGCGAGGCGGAAGCGGCGCGGGGTGACGCGGCGCTCGCGCGGGTGCAGCTCGAGCGTGCCAACGCCGTCATTGGCTATTCGACCAGGTACCAGATCCCGGCCGACCTCGCGGCCGCCATTTACGACGTCGCGCTGAGTGAGGGCATCGACCCGGGGCTGGGCTTCCGCCTCGTCAAGGTCGAGAGCGACTTCAAGCAGGACGCGCGCAGCTCGGCCGACGCGCTGGGATACACGCAGCTCCAGCTCGCGACCGCGCGCTTCTACGACCCGACGCTCACCGAGAAGGGCCTGCTCGACCGCGCAGTGAACCTGCGGCTGGGCTTCCGGTTCCTGAAGGAGCTGATGGGAGAGTACGACAACGACGTGCATCTGGCGCTGCTGGCCTACAACCGCGGGCCGGCCCGGGTGAACGAAATCCTGGCGGCGGGCGGGAACCCGCAGAACGGCTATTCCGCCGCCGTGCTCAAGGGGTACAAGCCGCCCCACACCACGGCGGGCGAGGGCAATGCACTGTTGCGCTGAGTCTCGAGGCGGGTGACGGTCAGGCGGGAATGATGAGGCGCCTGCCGCTCCTCACCATGTCGTCATCCCTCAATCCATTCGCTTTCACCAGGGCCTGGACCGTGACGCCGTAGCGTCGCGCCAGGCCCGTCAGCGTCTCACCCCGTCGCACCACATGGGTGTGCGCGACGTGTGACCGCGTCGTGTGAGACCGCCCCGGCCGATGGTGTGCGCTGCCGCGCGAGGCCGACCGGCCCCCACCGGGCGACACGCGAAGGCGCTGCCCGATCCGGAGCATGCCCGGGTGCCGCAGGCTGTTCCAGGCCACCAACTGATGCTGGGTCACGCCGTAGCGCGCGGCGATGAGCCCGAGCGTCTCGCCACTGCGCACGCGATGATAGTCCGCCGCCTGCGCCGATTCCACGGCCGCGAGCTGGCGCGCCACCTCCGGCGCAAGGGCGCCATCGGTCGGCACGATCACGAGCTGCCCCGTGCGCACTCGGCCGCGGAGCCGCGGGTTTGCGGCGGCCAGCTCGCGCTCGGAGATGCCGTTGTGCCTGGCGATGCCGCTCATCGTCTCGCCCGAGCGCGCCACATGCTCGTGGAAGCTCACCCGCTCGCTCGCGGGCAGCGCGGCGTACGCCACCGCCGTCGTGTCGCCCCGGCCGAGCGGCAGCCGCACCACGCTCTCGGTGCCCGGAGGAGTCACGAGCCGCAGGTACTGGGGGTTGAGCTCGCGGATGGCGGCGAGCGTGGTGTCGGCGAGCCGCGCCATGACGTCGAGCCCGGTCATCTCGGGAACGACGAGCGAGTCGTAGGGCACGAGGGTATCGAGCGGCGCGTCAGGCGGGAAGCCGTAGCGGGTCGGGTCCTTCGCGATCATCGCCGCGGCGATGAGCTTGGGGACGTAGTCCTTGGTTTCGCGGCGGAGGAAGCGCGTGTCGTACAACCGGAAGAACGTGGCGTCCGACGCGAGCGAGTCACTGTCCTCGTCGTCGAGATGGTTGAGCCCCCGCGAGACCTTGCCCGCGCCCGCGTTGTACGCGGCTGCGGCCAGATAGTATGAGCCGAACTGATCGCTCAGCGCCTTGAGATGGCGCACTGCGGCGTCGGTCGCCTTGTAGGGATCGCGCCGTTCGTCCACCCAGCGATCGATCCTGAGGCCGTACAGCCGCGCGGTGCCCTTCATGAACTGCCACATCCCGGCGGCGCGGGCGCGGCTCGTGGCCGTGTTGGAGAAACCGCTCTCGATGAGCGCGAGGTACACCAGATCACCGGGCAGCCCTTCGGCCTGAAGCCGGCGGCGGATCATCGCCTCGTAGCGCGGCATCCGGCTCAGCCACACGCCCATGCGCTCGCGGCCGGTGGTCTGGAAGAAGTCGAGGAAATACTGCACGCGGTTATGGCTGTTGAACCGCTCCACGTCGATGTCGAAGGTGACCGCCTTGGCGGCTGCCGCCGGCCCGCCGTGTGACCCGTCGGGCTCGTCCGCGGCGGCGCTATCGGCATCGGTGCTGTCGAGCTGAGCGTCGGCGAGCTGATCGAGTACGGCTTCGTCGGCCACCGAGTCGGCGGCGATGCGCAGCTCCGCGATGGCCTCGTGATCGAGCGCCACCGAGTCCATTGAGGGCGCGGGCGGCAGCGTCACGGCTTCCCCGGTGTCGCTTACGGTGGTGTCGGACACGGTTGGAGTCGCCGCGGGGCCGGCGTCGGCCACCACGGGTGAAACCGGCGGCGGCGCGGGATGGCCGCCGCAGGCAGCGGCACCGGCGGCGAGCGTCACGAGCGTGATGATGGAAAACCGCTGCATGCGAGCGCCCTCTCTCCGCGCGGCGCGCCGCGCAGGGTTCAGGAACATTGACGAAACGATGTTACGCCTTAATCGGAAGAGCCGCCACCGATATGGGCGCCGGATTCGGACTTCGTTCGGGGGCTCTTGGCCCTGCAATCCGCGCGCGCCGCTGCGATTTGACAGGGCCCAGCGCCGGAAGCTTCAGCGCATGTAGAGCCGGTTGCCCAGAATGCGATTGGTTGCATTCAGGACGGCGAGGGCGGCGCCGCGTCCCGGGTCAGACTCCGTGAGATAGGAGCCGACCACGCGCTGGCCGCCCGAGTCCTGCTGAATCGCGAGTGATACGATGAGCACGGTGGCGTCGAACGCGCGGACCGCCTTGACGCCGAGCAGCTCGAACCCGATCCCGCCGGCGACCGCCTGGCCGAGCGCATTGACGCACGCCTGTGCCGCGCAGCGAAGCTCACCGGCCTGCGACGCCACCCCCTCGCACTCGCCGGAAAACTGCTCCGAATCGCGCCAGGTGAGCCCGACGTGCGCCCGGCACCGCCCATTGGACAGCCGATCGAGGTTGAACTCGGCGAAGCGCAGCCGCTCGTGCGCAAGCATCGCGGAAGCGCCGGCGTCCGGGGCATCGGCCGGAGATGAACGGGAGGGGTCGCTGGCGGGCGTGGGGCCTCCACGAGTGGACGAGGTGCAGCTCTTCGCGGGAAAACCCTGCGGCCCGGGAGCGGGCAAGCCCTATGCCAGCGGTGCGGTCCCCCTGCCCGTCACGCGCTCTCGAATCGGACCTCGAGCTGGGGCTGCTCGGCCGGCCGTCGCACCACGTCGAATTCGAGCCGCGGGCGGCCGTCCGCGTCGGCATCGATGCTCACCACCGCCATGCGGCCATCGCCCAGCTCGACGCGCAGCTGGCGCCGGTCCGACCGCATCACCGCACCGACCACCATCTGCCCGCGGAGCGTGGCGAGCGAATCGGCAACGCGTCGCAGTTCCTGCAGCGATATCTGGAGCATGGTGCGCCTGTTGGGTGGGAGCGAGCGCCAACTTGCAGCCCATCCGGGGCGCGGTCAAGGGGCGCGCGGACGCATCAGTCGCGCACGTGCGCCCGGAAGCGCGCACGGAGATCGCGCGTGATCGGCCCCGCTTTGCCGGTGCCGATGATGCGGCCGTCGAGCGAGCGGATGCTCACGATCTCCGCCGCGGTGCCGGTGAAGAACGCCTCGTCGGCGGTGTAGACGTCGTAGCGGTTGAACGGCTCCTCGCGTACGTCGTAGCCCGCTTCGGTGGCGATCTCGATGACGGTGTCGCGCGTGATGCCGCGGAGAATGCCCGCGTACGGAGGCGGCGTGCGTACGACGCCCTTCTTCACGACGAACACGTTCGTCCCCGACCCTTCGGCCACCTGGCCGGCGCTGTCGAGCATGAGCGCGTCGTCGGCACCCGCCTGGATCGCTTCGATCTTGGCGAGGATATGCGGCAGATAGTTGAGCGACTTCACCCGCGGCGAAAGCGACTCGCGCTGCGGGATCGGCGTGCCGGCGGTGACGACCTTGAGGCCGGTCTCGTACACCTCCTGCGGATACAATCGGATGGTGTCGACGATCAGGATGACCGACGGCGTGGAGCACTTGCGCGGATCCAGGCCCAGGTCGCCGGCGCCGCGGGTGACGACGTGCCGAAGGTACGCTTCGGTGAGCCCGGACCGCTGCACCGCCTCCTCGGTCACGGCCGCAAGCGCGGGCTTCTCGATCGGGATGGTGAGCCAGATCGCGTGGGCTGAATCGTAGAGTCGGTCGAGGTGGTCTGCGAGGCGGAAGATCTTGCCGCCGTAAACGCGGGTGCCCTCGAAGACGCCGTCGCCGTAGAGCAGGCCGTGATCGAACACCGACACCGACGCATCGGCGCGGTCCGCCCACGCGCCGTCAATCCAGATCGTGGTCACACGTGCTCCTTGCCCGAGACTCGGGGGCGGTCGCGCGCAAGCGCCGAACGGCGCCGGTGCGCGACCGCCCGCACCGGCGCAATGTGCACGCGTGCCTGGGGTGAAACAAGCCGCGCGCGGCGCAGTACGAAGCACTGCGCAACGCGCGGCCCGATGGGCGAGCCGGCCTACGCCGCGCGCGCGCGCTCCGCGGCCGCCGCGGTGCTGCTTCCGGCCAGCACGCCGGCGAGGCGCTCGGACAGCCAGCCGAAGACGGCGCCCGCGACCAGCGCGATGATCACCTTCGACCAGGTGCTGTTGCTTCCCACCACGACGCCGACCGCCGTGGCGGCGCCGAGGAACGAGCCGGGAATGAAGGAGAGCAGCGACACCTTCGACTGCGCCACCATGACGAATGCCGCCGCGCCGACGAGGATCGGCAGCACGGCCGCGTTGCCGCCGAACCGGGCATTCAGGGTGAGAGCGATGAAGGCCCAGAACACCCCGGAAAGCGTCGACGCGATGGTCTTGAGCAGCCCGTCACCTTTCCCGCCGGCCGCGAAGAACGCCCCCCACGCGATGATGCCGGCCCAAACCGGCAGCGCCAGCGAGCCAAGCGCGATGAAGGTCCAGGCGGCGATGAGGACACCGATGCTGAGCGCGAGTGCCATGAGGAGACTCATGTACGACCTCCTGCCCTCGGGCGAGGGCGTTGGATTGGCCGACTGCCTGCGGCTCCGGCGGGGCGAGAACCCAGTCGTACGGCCGTGCCGGCCGTGACCGTACGGGTTGACCGTACGGCCAAATTCGGGATCGGTCAAGATGACGGGGGGGGAAACGACGACGGCCATCCGGGAGGATGGCCGTCGATAGCTGGCGCGGAATCCGCGCCAGTGCGGCGGGTCAGTCCTGCACGACGATCAGGTACTTCGACGGCGCCCAGAACTCCTCGGGCGACTCGATCTGGATCGCGCCATGCACCTTGCCGTCCTTGCTTACCGACGTAGCGGCGAGATAGTCCGGGCTCTGCCGGCTCACGATCTTGTAGTTCTTGTCGTCGTGCGGCAGGGCGATGGAGAGATCCTTCGACTTGTCGATCTGAGTGAACGCCGAGGGGTCGAGGTGCCGGGCCGGCGCCAGGTGGTGGCCGCCGAAGAAGAGGAACTTGGAGCCCTCCTGCGCCAGGATGCCCTTGTCCATCAACTCTTTCTTGGTGCCCACGGCGTAGTAGACGGTGTTCTTGTAGCTGGTGAGATTGGAGACCGTGTCGGTGAGCGCGGCGTTATTCGCGACGAGCTGGGTGTTTTCCTGGGTGACAGTATCCACCTTGCTCGTAAGTGCCGCGATCTCGACCTTCTGGCGCTCGATGGTGGCGCTGTACTCGGCTTCCTGCTGCTCGGCCGTGGCCTTGAGATCGGCGATCGTCTTTTTCGCGGCATCGAGCTGTGCGAGGAGCCGCTGGTTGCGGCCGCCCATCTTCTTGGCGCGGGCGGTGGCGGCAGTGAGCTTGTCCTCGCTCTCGTTCAGGCGTTCGACGACTTCCTTGATCCGGCTCACGACGGCGGCGCGGTCCTGCGCGGCGCCGGACGCGCTCTTCTCGGTGGCGAGCACGGGGCTCACGCCGACGCTCTTCGCCTTGGCCAGCTCTGCGTTCAGGTCGTTGACGAACTTGGTGGTCTCGAGCACCTCGTTCAGCAGGCTATCCTTTTCGGCCGATACGGCCTTGGCTTCGGCGAGCGCAGCGGTGAGCTGGTCCTTGCTGCGGTCGCAGGCCGTGGTGCTGGCAAGCGCGAGCGGGAGAAGAAGCCATCCGTACCTCATAACACGACCCCCTTGTGACACGATTGGTGTGGTGCGGGAACGCATGGTATTGCTCCGACCCGCCGGTTGCCCGGCCGGGGCTGAATCAGCCGCCACACGCCGCACCTCGGGCCGCCGGTCCTGGCGGTCCGGTCGCACGCGCCGCCGCCCCGGCATGGGCCGAGCTCGGCGGCGGAACTTCCGGCCCGAAGCTCCGGGCCCAAGGGCGTGACGTACGGAAGACTGATCGGCGGGAAGTGTACATAGTCGGCCGGGCCGGGGGTAGGGAGGCGTGGCCGGCCGGGCAATGGGGGCGGTGGGAATCGAACCCACGACCTAGGGATTAAAAGTCCCTTGCTCTACCAATTGAGCTACGCCCCCGACGACCGCGGCCCCGTGCTCCGGACCGGCGTGTACGCGCGCCGGAGCCGCGCGTCAAACGTGCCCCGGCGCCGGCCGAATCTCAAGCTGACCCACCCGATTGATCCGAGCCTGCCCGCAATTGATCGCTACGTGCCGCTCCATCGCTAGCGTGGCCTCCGCGATTCCGATCCGATTCGGGTCGGCGCGACCACCCAGTCACCCCGTTCCGGGGCTCGCAAGGAGGCTAGCATGTCAGCCCGCACCTGGACCATCGCCCTCGCGATCGCGGCGCTCGCCGCGTGCAGCGACACCACCGGACCCGACCTCAGCACGGGCGCGAGCCAGGCAGGAAGCAGCGGCGGGACCGTCGTGGTGCCGCCCGGCGCGCACCCGGTGGCCGCAAAGTAGGACCGTACACGGGGCGGGTGGCTCAGGCACCCGCCCCGCCGGACGGGCGCGTCATCTTGAGTCGGGTCTTGAGTTGCGCGATGTCGCGACGAGTTGCGGCCATCGCTTCGGGCTCCGGGGCCGAGCCGCGGGCCAGCCGTTCGGCGGCCGCCAACGCGCGTCGCGCCGCCCGAAGCGCACCCGCCTCGAGCGCGACCGCAGTGAGGGTCGCGGCCTCGCGGACAAGCTCGGGCGTTCCCGCGCGGCAGCCGGCGAGAAGCTCCACCCTGAGAACCCGCGATTCGAGGTCTTCGCGCGAGGCGAGCGCCTCGGCCGCCTGCTGCCGGAGCAACCATTGCTGGCCGCGGGTGAGAAACTCGGTGCGGATCACCTGGGCGACGAGCGGCGCCGTGAAGGCGTAGCGCTCCCCGTCGAAGCGCAACACGTCGAGCCGCTCCATCCGGGGCAGTGCCGCGTCCATCGCACGCGGCATGACACCGCTCACCTGCGCCAGCAGCTCGAGGTCGATCGTTGATCCGAGCGCGCTGGCGGCAGCCACGAGGTTCCGGTCGTCCGGCGCGAGCTGCACGACCCGCGCGACGATCGCCATGCGGGCGAGGTTGGGGACGCTGATCGGGAGCGGCGCATCGAACGTGGCGTCCGGCGGCGGCCACTCCAGTGCGTCCGCGCGAAGCGCGGTAACTTCGTCGAGACCGCGCAGCAGCGTCACCGCGAGAAAGGGACTGCCCGACGCCTCGAACACGACGCGCCGCGCAAGGCGGTCGGCCTCGGCGGCATCACGGCACCAGGGCGACAACGATCCGACCAGCTCCCGGAGCTCGTCCGGCCGCCACGCCTCGAGCTGCACCGCGATCCCCGGCAGGCTCCCGCCCGCCGCGGCGCGCAGGGCGAGCAGCTCGGGCGGCGCCGCCTCGGCCGCGTGCAATGCGGACACGATGAGCACGACAGGCACCGCATCGAGCGCCGCCAGCGCACCGTGCAGCGCGCCGAGACTCGGCCCGTCTGCGAAGTGCGCGTCGTCGAGGGCGATGCCGAGCGGCGCCTCTTCGCCGACCGCTCGAACGAGTGACGCGAGCGCGTGCGCGACCTCGGCCGCGTCGCGCGGGGCGCGGGGCTCCGTGCGCTCGCCGAGCTCAGGGACCAGCGCCGCCAGCACGGCGATCGCATCCGGATCGGTCGCAGCCACACCCGGGGCGCGCGCGAGGCCGCTCCGCATGAGGCCTCTGAGCGTGCTCCATGCCGCGTCGTAGCCGGTGCGGAGTGCCTGCGCCGAGATCACCACCGCGCCATCGAGCGCGAGCCGGTCGGCGCACTCGGCCATGAGTCGGGTGCGGCCCAGGCCGCCGTCCGCCGTGATCACGAGGGTGCGCGGGCCAGCCGCCAGGCCGGCCGCCACCGTGTCGAAGGCAAGCCGATAGACGCGCTCGCGCATGATGAGGGGCGGTCGGCTGTCGGCGTGGCGCACGACCTGGTGCCGCCAGCGACCGCCGCGCACCCGTTCAGCCAGGGCGAGCAGCTCGCGGCTTGGGATTTCGCTCAATTCGTCCGCCAGGCCCCGCCGAAATTCATGAAAGGCCGCGAGCGCGCCCGCCGCATCACCCGCGAGCGCGGAAGCACGGATGAGCAGTCGCGCCGCCGGCTCGCTGTACGGTTCCGCCGCGAGGGCGCGGCGCGCCATCTCCGTCGCCTCGCCGAACTGCGCCTGGATCAGACAGCGCTCTCCGGCGCCCACGAGGATCGCCGCCGCGCGGCTCCGGTAGCGGGCGCGCTCGGCCGTCGCCCAGTCGTCGAACGGCGAGGAGTCGCCAAGCGCGAAACCCTCGAGAAAGTCGCCGGTCACGAGCGATACCGCCTGCGCTGGATCGCTCGCCGCCGCGGCTCCGAAGCGCAGCGCGTCCACGCAAAGGCCGGCGTCGCTCAGCGTGAGCGACTCGCCCACGGACACGAGCCGGTCGGCGCCAAGGCAGGCGCGGAGGCGGCGCACCGCCTCGTTCAATGAATGCTTGGCCTGCGGCTCGGGTTTTTCGGGCCAGAGGAGCCCGAGCAGGTGCTGGCGCGTCCGGGTGCGAGTGGGCGAGAGCGCCAGGTAGATGAGGAGTGCGAGATGCTTGCGCCACAGCACCTCGGCCGGCGCGGGAGCTCCGGCCAGGCAGGCCGTGGGCGGCCCGAAGCAGATGAGCTCGAGATCGGCTCGCGACCGTGTCTCGAAGAGGGCCATGGCATCCCCCTTCCGTTCGCACCTGCGCCGCTCGCGCGCAGCACGCGGGGGCGTCATATTGCGTCGTATCGCTGCCTCCCCAAACGTGGGAAGGCCTCCCCGGAAACTCAAGATCGCCTTATCATGCGCGCCATTGTCATGGATATTGTCCGCCCTTCAAGCCTTCTCGTCGCGCTCGCCGTCGCCGCCGCCGCCCCCTGCCACGCCCAGTCCTACACCGACGCGGAACGGTGGCAGGTGACCATGGACGATGGGCGCATCCTCTGGGACGTGCGGCTCGTGCGCCTCGCCGACGATTCGCTCCAGGTCTCCCGGCCCGACTCCCTCGCCACCGTGCCCGTATCGCACATGAACGAGATCCGGCTCATCAAGAAGACCGAGATGACGTTAGGTGCCCACGAAAGCGAGATGAAGGCATTGATGGGCGCCGACGACGAGGTGTACGACCTCACGCCGCTCGAGGTCACCGACCGGCTCAGGGTGGTGCAGCAGATCTTTCTGCACCATCCCCCGCAAACATCCAAGTAGGGCCGCGCCATCCCGCCCACGCACCGGGTGACCCGCCGATGAACTGGCACGAACTGGCCGAGCGCGCGCTCGACGGCCGCCCGGCCACCGGCGGCGAGGCGCTCGCCGTCCTGCGCTCGCCGGACGACGAGCTGCTCGGGGTGCTCGACGCGGCGTTCCGGGTGCGCGCCCGCTATCACGGCCGCGACGTGCGCATCCACGTGCTCAGGAACGCCAAGAGCGGGCTCTGCCCCGAGGATTGCGCGTTCTGCAGCCAGTCGGTGGCGCACCATGCGAACGTGGGGCGGTACGCGTTGCAATCGGCCGAGGAGCTGGTGGCGGGCGCGCGTGAGGCGGCGCGGATGGGGGCCGTGAAGTACTGCATGGTGACGAGCACGCGCGGGCCGTCGCAGCGCGAGCTGGACGTGATCTGCGCCGCGGTGCGGCAGATCAAGGCGGAGCTCAACATCAACGTCTGCACCTCGCTCGGGCTGCTCAAGGAGGGCCAGGCCGAGCAGCTCGCCGCGGCGGGCGTTACCCGGTTCAACCACAACCTCGAGGCGTCGCGCCGGTTTTTTCCGGAGATCTGCGGTACCCACGGGTTCGACGAGCGGGTGGCTACGGTGCGCCGCGCACGGGCCGCGGGAATGGAAGCGTGCTGCGGCGGGATCATGGGCATGGGCGAGTCGCTGGAGGACCGCGTGGCGCTCGCGCTCGAGCTGCGCGCGCTCGAGGTGGAATCGATTCCCGTCAACTTCCTCGACCCGCGCCCCGGCACGCCGCTCGGCGAGGCGCCGCGGCTCTCGCCGCAGGATTGTCTCCGCGCGCTCGCGATGATGCGATTCGTCAATCCGAGCCGCGACATCCGCGTGGCCGGCGGGCGCGAGGTGAACCTCCGCCACCTGCAACCGCTCGCGCTCTATCCCGCCAACTCGATGTTCGTGAACGGCTACCTCACGACGCCGGGCGCGGGCTACGAAGCCGACATGAAGATGATCGCGGACCTCGGCTTCCGCGTGGCCGAGCTGGTGCCGGCCGAGGCATAATGGGTGCGCCTTCGCCGGGGCGCACGACCGTGCTCGTCACCGGCACGGACACCGGCGTCGGCAAGACCTGGGCGGGATGCGCGCTGGCGCACGCGCTCCGGGCCGTTGGGCGGCGCGTCATCGCGGTGAAGCCGGTGGAGAGCGGCTGCGGCGACAGCGGCGCGGAGCCGGCGGCGGGCGAAGACGGCGAGCGCCTCGCGGCGGCAACCGGCCAGGCCGCGCCGCGCCGCGCGCTCCGGCGGTTCCGCGCTGCGATCGCGCCGGCGGCGGCGGCGGATCTCGAGTCGGGTAACCCAAGCGAAGCCGCCGGGACGCTGGAGCTCGACCAGATCGCGGCGGAGATCGAGGCAGCGGCCGGCGACGCGGACGTGCTGCTGGTCGAGGGCGCGGGCGGTCTCTTGAGTCCGATGGCCTGGGACTGGACCGCCGTGGACCTGGCACGCACGCTCGATGCTTCCGCCCTCGTCATCGCGAGCGATCGACTCGGCACGATCAATCACACGTTGCTCACCCTGAGCGCGCTCGACCTGGCCGGCGTGCGCGTGGCGGGCGTCGTGCTGAGCGCACCGGCGGCGCCCGACGCGTCGACCGGCGGCAACGCGGCCGCGATCATGCGCCTCTCGGGTATCGACCGGGTGCGCGCGGTGCCGCGGGTGGACGATCCGGCGGCGGCGGCCGAGTGGTTCGGCGAGGTCGTGTCGTGGCTCTGACGCGCGCGCCCGCCCGGCTCGTCCGCACGGGCGCCGCGCTCACGTGCCTCGCGGCGCTCGCCGCAGCGCCATCCGCGCGGGCTCAGGACCCGCCGGCGCTTCAGACCATCACCTTCCCATCGGCGGACAGCCTCCCCATCACCGCCGATCTCTACGCGCCGCACCCGCCGACGGCGCCGTTCATCGTGCTCTTCCACCAGGCGGAGTGGAGTCGCGGCGAGTACCGCGAAATCGCACCCCGGCTGGTCGAGATGGGCTTCAACTGCATGGCCGTGGACGCACGAGCCGGTGATGCGGTCGAGGGCGTCGTCAACGAGACGGCGCGCCGCGCGGAGGCCGCAGGCCGGCCGCACGATATGCTCGACGCGGCGCAGGACATCGAGGCGGGCGTGCGATACGCGCGCCGGCACTGGGCGCACGGTGCGCTCGTCGCGTGGGGCAGCTCGTACTCGGCGTCGCTGGTACTGCGGCTCGCGGGGACCAAGCCGTGGCTCGTGAACGGCGTGGTGGCGTTCTCGCCCGGCGAATACTTCACCGATCCGCCGGGCGAGCCGCACTACGTGGCCGACGCCGCCAAGCACATCGTGGTGCCGGTGCTCATCACCTCGGCGCGCTCGGAGGAAGGCGACTGGAGGGAGATCTACGCGGCGATTTCGCCGTCCCTCCGGCGCAGGTACCTGCCCGACTCGCCGGGGCGTCACGGATCCAGCGCGCTCTGGAAGCGCACCAGCGGCCAGGAGGGATACTGGCAGGCGGTGCGGGGATTCTTGAATATGAGATTTTCGCACGGGCGCTAGCCCGCCGACGGTCAGTGCCCCAGCCCCTGCACGACCGCCGCCGCCCCGGTTCGGGCGTCGGCGTGCTTGAGCCCGTCGGCCACGGCCTGGAGCCGGGCCCGCCCGACCGTCCGCCCGAACTCCCCGCGAAATACTTCGAGCGCCCACCGGCGCACCCATGGGCGATCGTCGTCCAGTTCGCTGGCGAGCTGGTCGAGCGCTACGGAGTCGCCGCCGGCGGCCATGGCGGCGAGCGCGGCGGTGACGAGCTGCTGGTCGCCGGCGCGGTCGGCGAGCGCCCGAACCAGCGATGGATCGGCGGAGCGCGCCGCAGCGACGATCGCTGCGGTCTGGATGGCGTCGCGGTACGACGGCGTGCGGAGCCCTTCGAGCACCGCCGCGCGCGCGCCGGCCGAGTCGAGCGCGACGATGGCGAGGAGGGCAGCGGCACGCACCTGGTCGCTCGAGTCGGCGGTCCAGGCGGCGCGGGCAACGCCGAGCGCGCGGGTACGCGACTCGGCGGACGGGGCACCGGCGGTATCGCCATCGGCGACGGCGGTGGCCGTGACCCCAGCGCCGCCCGTGCCGCCGCCTCCGCTCACGTTGGCCGCGAGCGCCGAGACGGCGGCCTGGCGCACGCGGGCCGAGGTGTCGGCCGCGGCTGCCACGAGCGGGGGCCCGGCCTCCGCCGCCGGGAAGCTCGCCAGCGCCTGGGCGGCTTGCGCGCGGGTGAGGTCGAAGTCACTCGCGCGCGCGGCGCGGGCGAGCGCCGCCGCCGCTCCCGCATCGTCGGTGCGCTCGGCGAGGCGGCCGATGACCCACGCGCGGTTCCAGAGGTCCGGGTCGCGCGCGAGCTGGGTGGCGAGCCACGCGGTGGGCTGCTCGAAGTCGAGCGTCTTGAGCATGCGGTTGCCGTCGTCGAACACGACCATGGTGGGCGGGCCCGCGAGGCTGTCGATCGTGACACTCTGCTCGCGCGCGGTGAGCTCGACTTCTCGGACCACGTCCCCGGCCCCACCGCTCGCCGCGTCACCCTGGCCCACCCGGATCGCGATGCGGCCGCGGAACACCCGGGGCACGGTGAAGCGAAGCCCGGTGCTGTCGGCCGCGAGCGAATCGCGCTGCGTCTGCGTGATCGACAGCGTGAGCGCGCGCGCCGCGCTGTCGTAGGTCGAGCGAACCGTGAACTCCGGATAACCCGCCTGATAGACCCACTGGTCGAAGAACCAGTTCAGATCCTGGCCGGTGGCATCGAGGATGGCGCGCCGGAGATCGTCGCTCGCGGCGTTGCCGTAGGCGTGCCGGGTGAGATAGAGATGGATCGACTTCCAGAACTGCTGCTCACCCAGCGTGCGCTCCAGCATGCGGAGCACGAGTGCGCCCTTGGGATAGATGTTGTTCGAGCCCATCGACGCGAGCGGCATCGCGCGGCGCGCGTCGAGCGCGAGGTAGCGGCTGTATTCCTCGAGATAGTAGTCGTCGGCCGCGTGCTGCCCCTCTTTCACCCGCCAAAACTGCCCCGGCATGAACTCGGCGAAGCCCTCGTTGAGCCACATGTTGGCCCAGTTCGAAAGGGTGACGAGGTCGCCGAACCACTGGTGCGCCAGCTCGTGCGGAATGAGCACGCGCTGATACCAGGGCCGGTCGACGTACGCCCGTGAATCCGGCAGCCAGTCGACCAGCGTGGTGGCGCTCACGTTTTCCATGCCGCCGAAGAAGTCGGCGACCGTGGTCTGCGCGTACTTGGCCCACGGGTACGGCACGCCGGTGAGACGGGCGTACACGTCCATCACGTCGGGCGTGATGGCGAAGAGGCGCCGGGCGCGCGCGCTGTCGTCGGGATACACGAAGTAGTCGAGCGGAACGTCGTGCCAGCGGCCGGTGAGGCGGACGAGCGGCGCCACCACGAGCGACACGAGGTAGGTGGACGCCGGCCGCTCCTGCGCCCAGGTGAACGTGCGGGTGCCGCCGGCGCCGGGCCGGTCGCTCGCGAGCCGGCCGTTGGAGACCGCCGTGAGCGATTCCGGCACGGTGGCGACCAGCTCCCAGGTGGCCTTATCGTCGGGAAAGTCGTACGTGGGAAACCAGCGGTGGTTGCCGTCGGTCTCGCCCATGCTCCAGAGCTGCTCGGGGCGGTGCGGACGCCCGTCGGCCGGAATGAACGTGAGCCCCTGGCCGTTCTTCACTCGGCCGTGATAGGCGACGGTGAAGCGCAGCGTGTCCCCGCGATGCGCGGCGCGGGGGAGCGTGATCCGCAGCGTATCGGCCGTATGCGTCATGGCGAGCCGGCGGCCGCGGGCGTCGGTCACGCGGCGCACGTCGAGCAGCGCGCCGGCGTCGAGAGCCACCGCGCGCATCGCCGCGCGGCGCGCGACCAGCGTGGTGGTCACCCGCCCATCGAACGATAGCGAGTCCCAGGAAAAGTTGCGCAGCTCAATCCGCTGATGTACGAGATCGTAGTCGTGCGCGCGGCCATAGCGGCCGCCGCGGATCAGGTCGGCGTTGGTCTGCGCTGCAAGCGGTGCGGCAAGGACGGCGGCGAAGAGACCCGGAGCGATCAAGACGGCGAGAGACGAACGCAATTGCATCGGCGGCCGATCAGCGAATCAGAGCGTGAGGAAAAGCTGCGCCACGGGCGCAAAGCTGCGGCGGTGATGGGGCGTGGCGCCGAGCGCAGCCAATCCGGCGTGGTGCGCGTCGGTTCCGTAGCCCACGTTGGTCTCCCACCCGTAGCCCGGGTGCCGAACGGCGAGGCGGTGCATGAGTGCGTCGCGCACCGTCTTGGCGACGACGCCCGCCGCCGCGACCGAGTGGCAGAGCGCGTCACCGTCCACCAGCGCGTCGTGCGTGAGGCCGAGCTCGGGAAGCGGAAGCCCATCGATAAGTACGCACGCGGTACCGACCCGTGGCAAGACCCGGCCGAGCGCGCGCCGCATCGCGACGGCGGAGGCGATGCGAATGTTGAGCCGGTCGATTTCCGCGGCCGACGCGGCACCGAGCCCGATAGCGAGCGCCGCGGCGCGGATGGCGGCGGCGAGTGTTTGGCGGGCATTGGCAGGAAGCGTCTTGCTGTCGCGGAGCCCCTCGATGCACGGGCAGCCGGCCGGAAACACCACGGCCGCGGCCACCACCGGTCCCGCCAGCGGGCCGCGGCCGACTTCATCCACCCCGACGAGGAGCTGTCCCTGGGCCCACGCCGCCGCTTCGCGGGCGAGCGTGGGAACCAGGGGCGCCATCGCGGGGCTCCGGGGCTCAGCCTTCGCGCTTCTCCCGGATGCGCGCGGCCTTGCCACTCAGCGCCCTGAGATAGTAGAGCTTGGCGCGGCGCACCCGGCCGCGGCGCACCACCTCGACGGCGGCGATCGTCGGGCTGTGCAGCGGGAAGATGCGCTCGACGCCGACGCCGGCCGACACCTTTCGCACCGTGAAATTCTCACTGATGCCACCGCCGCGCCGCGCGATCACGAGACCCTCGAAGGCCTGAATCCGCTCCTTGTCGCCCTCGCGCACGCGCACCATCACGCGGATCGTGTCGCCCGGCTCGAACGGGGGGATGTCCGATCGGAGGCCCGTGCGGGCCGCCTCTGCCAATCGCTCCATCGCATTACCCTCCGCGCCGTCGGGCGCTGCCTCAGGATGACTGCCCTTCTTCGTACCGCGCCCACAGATCCGGGCGGCGTTCCCGCGTCAATCGTTCAGCTTCGGCCTCGCGCCACGCGGCGATTTCGGCATGGTCGCCCGAGCGAAGCACCTCGGGCACGGCGAGCCCCCGATATTCGGGAGGCCGGGTGTAGCTCGGCGGGCTCAGGAGCCCGTCGTAGTGCGAGTCGCCGCTCGCGGACTCGTGATCGCCCAGCGCGCCCGGCAGCAGCCGCACCACCGCATCGAGCACGCAGAGCGCCGCCGGCTCGCCGCCCGAGAGCACGAAGTCGCCAACCGAGATCTCGTCGGTGGCGAGCCCGCCGGCCACGCGCTGGTCCACGTCCTTGTAGTGCCCGCACAGGAGCGTGAGCCGCTCGCCGAGCGAGAACCGCACCGCGTCGTCGTGGCCGAACCGCCGGCCGCGGGCGGAGAGGAGGACGACGTGCCCCGTGGGCCTCAACGTCTCCACCGCCTCGAAGAACGGCTCGGGCTTCATCACCATGCCGGCGCCGCCGCCGTACGGCGCGTCGTCCACGGTGCGATGCCGGTCGCGGGCGAAATCCCGGAGCTGCACCAGGCGGAACCGCACCAGCCCGGCCGCCGCCGCCCGCGCCGGGATGCTGGTCGAGACGAACGGCGCGATCGTCTCGGGAAACAGCGTCACCACGTCGATCGTCAGCACGGCAGCGGCACGCGGCCTAGGGTCAGAGGTCGAGCAACCCGTCCGGCAGCGCCACCACGAGGCGGCGCCCCGCGCGATCCACCTCGCGCACGAATTCCCGCTTGAACGGCAGCAGGAACTCGCGCTCCGGCCCCTGCACCTCGAGCATCACGCCGGCCGGCAGGTCGTACACGCCGCTCACGAGGCCGAGCGGCGTGCCGTCGGCGAGCTTCACGGCAAAGCCCTCGAGCTCGTGGAGGTACACCTCGCCGTCGGCCGGCGGCGCCAGCTCGGCGGCCGGGGCGCCGAGAAAGCGATCTCGCCATGGGTCCAGCGCATCGCGCTCGTCCACGCCGCGAAACTTGAGCAGCCACGCGCGGTGGTAGCTCCGGCTGCGTTCGATCTCGAGCGGCCCGCCGACCGTGCGCCCCTCGAGATCGATGACCCACACCGTGCGTCCGGCGGCGAGCACCATGGCCGGATCATCGGTGAGCGGAAAGAGCGTCATCTCGCCCTTGAGCCCGTGCGGCTTCCTGAGCCGCCCCACCGCGACGAGCGGCGGCGCCGCGTCGGTCACGGCGCCGAGTGGGGCGTCGTGCCGGGCGCCGGACCGCTCACACCGCGGTCGGCGGAATCACCCCCGCGGCCTTGAGGAGCGACTCCACCGTGTCGGTGGCCGTGGCACCCCGGGCCAGCCAGTTCCGCGCCTTCTCGATGTCGACCTGCACCTTGTCCGCCGCGGTGCGCCCCTTCGGGTTGTAGGTGCCGAGCACCGCGATGAAGCGCCCGTCGCGGGGCGACTGCTTGTCGGCCACGACGATGCGGTAGAGGGGCAGCTTGGTGCGGCCGATGCGGCGCAGGCGGATGCGGGTGGCCATGGTTCGTGTCTCTTGGGTCGCGGGTTAGCCGGGGAATCCTCGTCCGAACGGCATGCGCATGCCCCCGGTCTTCCCCGCCGTCTTCATGAATTTCTGCATCTGCTTGAACTGCGCCAGCAGTTGATTCACTTCCTGCACCGTGCGGCCTGAGCCCTTGGCGATGCGGAGCCGGCGCTGGCCGTTCAGCACGTCGGGATCGGTGCGCTCCCTAGGCGTCATCGAGAGCACGATGGCTTCGACGTGCTTGAGCTTCTTGTCGTCGATCTTGGCCGCTTGCAGCATGGCCGGGTTCACACCCGGCAGCATGCCGAGCACGTTCTTGAGCGGCCCCATCTTCTGCATCTGGCGCATGGCGCCGAGGAAGTCCTCGAGATCGAGGCCCTTCTTCGAGCGCACCTTTTTCGCGAGCCGCTCGGCTTCCTTCTCGTCAACCGTGACCTGCGCCTTTTCCACCAGCGAGAGGATGTCCCCCTGCTGGAGGATGCGGCCGGCCATGCGGTCGGGGTAGAACGGCTCGAGCGCATCGAGCTTCTCGCCCACGCCCACGTACTTGATCGGCGCGTTGGTCACCCCGTAGATGGAAAGCGCGGCGCCGCCGCGGGCGTCGCCGTCCATCTTGGTCAGGATGACGCCGGTGATCCCGAGGGCGTCGTGAAAACCCTGGGCGATGCGCACCGCGTCCTGGCCGGTCATCCCGTCGGCGACGAGCAGGATTTCCTGGGGCGCCACCGCCGCCTTGAGCCGCTTGAGCTCGTCCATCATTTCGTCGTCGATCTGCAGGCGGCCCGCGGTGTCCACCAGGACCGTGCGGGCACGGGCGCGGCCGGCAGCCTCGATGCCGCGCTTCACCAGATTGACGACGTCCTTCTCTTTCGCGCCGGGCTCCGTGTGCACACCCACGTCGACCTGTCCCGCCAACGTGGCGAGCTGGTCGGCGGCGGCAGGGCGATAGACGTCCGCCGCGACGAGGAACGGCGCCTTCTGCTCGGCCTTGAGCCGGCGCGCGAGCTTGCCGGCCGTCGTCGTCTTGCCGGAGCCTTGCAGGCCGACGATCAGCATGACCGTGGGCGGCACCGACGCGAAGGTGAGCGGCGCCTGCCGCTCGCCGAGCAACGCCACCAGCTCGTCGTACACAATCTTCACGACCTGGTGGCCGGGATTGACCTGCTTGAGCGCCGCGACGCCGACCGCCCGCTCCTGTACGCGCTCCAAGAACTGGCGCGTGAGGTCGAAGCTCACGTCCGCTTCGAGGAGCACGCGGCGGATTTCGCGAAGAGCTTCGCGCACCGCATCTTCGGTCAGGACGCCGCGGCCGGTGAGGCTGCGCAGCGTGGCGTTCAGGTTCGCGGACAGCTGGTCGAACATAAGCCCGCAAAAGTAATCAGGGGTGAGGGTTGGAGCAAGGCGAGCAGGTAGGCGGTAAGGCCTTACAACTTCGACAACAAAGCCTGGAACCGCCCCTCCCCTTTCAACCCCGCCAGATCGCTGTCATTCTCGATCCACTCGCGATGCCCAAACCCATTCTGCACCGCGCGCTCCAGGCAGTCGAGCGCCTCGTCGTTGCGGTCGAGCTTGGCGTACACGCAGCCGACGTTGTACAGCACGCCGGAGTCTTCCGGGTCGAGGGCCAGCGCGCGATTGGCCCAGTCGAGGGCGCGGCCTCGCTCGCCGAGGGCCGCGAGATCGATCGCGCCGAAGTACAGGGCGCGCGCGTCATCGGGATTGAGCTCGAGATGCTGTTCGATGATGCGCACCGACTCGCGGCGCGCCTGGTTCGCCTCCGTCTCCCGGCCCATCCCGCTGTAGGTGGCCGCTAGCAGGCTTCGCGTCTGATAATCCTCCGGCCGGACGTCGCCAGCGCGGGTGAACCAGTGCGCCGCTTCGTCGAGGCGGCCCTGCTGAAAGCAGGCGCGGGCGTAGAAGTAGTAGCTCTCGAAGAGCCGCGGATCGAGCCGGATGGCCGTCTCGAACTCCTGCTGCGCCTCATCGAACCGCTTGCTCAGGGTGAGCGCCAGCCCCCGCGATGCGTGGGCCGCGGCCACTCCGGGGTCCAGCTCGAGCGCTTGGCGGCTCGCCGCGTTGGCCTGCTCCAGATTCGCCGCGCTCGCGTCCCAGTACATGTAGAGAAACGAGCTGCAGTCGGCGGTGCCGGCATAGGCCAGCACGAACTGCGGATCGATCTCGATCGCGCGGGCGAACATGCGGCGGGCGAACTGAATGCCCTTCTCGCGGAACTGGTGGAAGAACTGCCGGCCGCGCAGGTAGTAGTCGTACGCCTGAACGTTTTCGGTGCGCGGATTTTCGATGGCGCGCTTCTCGTCTTCGGTGAGCACGATGCGAAGCGCGCGCACGATGTTCTCCGCAATCTCGTCCTGCACGGCGAATACGTCCTCCAGCTCGCGGTCGTAGCGCTCGGACCAGAGGTGATAACCGTCGCTCACATTGATGAGCTGCGCGGTGATCCGGATCCGGTTGCCCGCCTTGCGCACGCTCCCCTCGAGCACGCTTCCGGCACCGAGCTGCTCGCCCACCTGCCGGATGTCCTGATTCTTGCCCTTGAACGCGAAGGCGGATGACCGCGACGCCACCCGGAGCGCCTGGATCTTGGTGAGCGCGTTGATGATCTCCTCCGCGATCCCCTCGCAGAAGTAGTCCTGATCCTTCTGGGGACTCATGTCCGCGAACGGAAGCACGGCGATGGATCGCGGGCCGGCGGTGTGCGCCGTGAGCACCGTGGGCGTCGAACGCGGCCGCTCGGGCGCCGCCGCGAGTGCCTGGGCGAACTCCAGCGTCGTGGCGAAGCGCGCCGCCGGCTCCCGCGCCAGCGCTCGGCTCACTGCGCGATCGATTTCCGCGGGCGCCGAGGCCCACGCCGTGCGAATGGACGGCGCCGAATCGGTAATCCGCCGGACCATCACCGCCTGCGCGGTGGGGCCGGTGAACGGGGGCGCTCCCGCCAGCATCTCGAACACCATGCATCCCAGGCTGTACACGTCGCTCCGCCCGTCCAGCTCCGATTCGCCCGCGGCCTGCTCGGGGCTCATGTACGCCGGCGTGCCGAGCGCGGTGCCGGTCTGGGTGAGGCTCTCCGCGGCGCCCGCGCTCAGCGCCTTCGCGATGCCGAAGTCGGTGACGATGGCGCCGCCCTCGTGCAGCATCACGTTCTCCGGCTTGATGTCGCGATGGACGACGCCGCGGGCGTGGGCGTAGGCCAGCGCGCCCGCCACCTGCCGGATGATTGCGAGCGCCTCGGCGAGCGGCACGCGCGGCTCACGTTCGAGCCGGCTGCGAAGCGATTCGCCCTCGACGTAGGGCATGACGTAGTAGAGAAGGGCGCCGGCTGCGCCCGAATCGATGAGCGTCAGGATGTGCGGGTGGCTCAACCGGGCGGCAATCTCGATTTCGCGCAGGAAGCGGTCCGACCCGACGTTCGCGGCGAGGTGCGGGTGCAGCACCTTGAGCGCGACCGGCCGGCTGTGCTTGAGATCGCGCGCGAGATAGACCGTGGCCATGCCGCCACGGCCGAGCTCGCGCTCGATCGCATAGCGACCGGCGAGCGTACCGCGAAGCTGATCCGAGAGCGCGTCCACGAGGTGATCCGCCGGAGGAATCACAAGGATACCGACGGGGAAACGCTTCGGCTACCCTTCTCCCCCATGGACCACCAGACCCTGCTCTCCGCCGTCTTTACGATCGGCGGCGGGATCCTGTCGGGCGGCATCACCAACGCCGTGGCGATCTGGATGCTCTTCCATCCGTACGAGCGGCGGGGCATCGGGCCGTTCGTGATCCAGGGCGCAATTCCCAAGAACAAGGCACGCCTGGCCAAGGCGATCGGCCGCACGGTGGGCGACCGGCTGCTCACGGCGGAGGACCTGACCGGCCGGCTCTCGACGCCCGCCGCGCGGGAGACCTTTGCGGGCGCGCTCGATGGAATCTTGGGCGACATGCTGGCGCGCGAGGGCGGGCCGCTCCGCGCGCGATTGAGCCCGGCGCTGGTGCGCTCCCTGGACGAGACCACGGATGAGATGGCACCGCGGTTCGCATCCGCACTCGCGCGCTACGCCGCATCGCCCGGGTTCGAGACGCTGGCGACGAACTGGCTCACCCGCCTCCGCGCCGACCTCGACGGCAAGCCGATCGGCGCCGCGCTCACCGAGCCGCGCCGCGCCGCGCTGCGCGACGCGGTGGATGGCTGGGTGGCGCAGCTCACCGAGGGCGAGGAGCTGGAGGCGGCGCTCCGTCACTTCGTTCGCGATCGGCTCGACCATCTCGCGGCTGACAACCGCCCGCTGCTCGACCGTCTCCCGCCCGGCGTGGTGGACGCGGTGGAGCAGGCGATCAGCGACTATCTCCCGGTCGCACTCGAGCGGCTCGGCGCGCTGCTCGCCGATCCCGGGGCGCGGCAACTGGTCGAGGACGCGCTGCGCGACGCCTTCGATCAGGCCGTGCGCGACCTGCTGCTGCACGAGCGGCTGCTCGCGCGGCTCGTCGTGACCGACCGCACGATCGAGCGGCTGGTCGACGGCTTCGAGCGCGACGGCTTCGACCGGTTCGCGCTCGCCGTGTCCGATCCGGCGATGAAGGCGCACGTGAGCCGCGCGGTGAACGAGGCCGTGGTGCGCTTCCTCCGGCGCCCGCTCGGCGAGCGGCTCCGCGCCATGAGCCCCGCGCGCCGCGATGCGCTGGCCGCGACCGTGGGCGACTGGATCGTACGCGTCACCCGCGAGCCTGCGACGCGCGCCGTCATCGCGCGCACCCTCGGCCGGGTGCTCGACGCCGCGGAGGGGCGGACCTGGGGTGAGCTGCTGGGCGTGGTGCCGCCGGCGCAGGTGGCAGGGCTCATGGGCGAAGCGCTCGCGGGCGCCGAGGGCCAGGCGTCGGTCGTGCGCGCGGTGCGCCAGATCGCCGACCATCTGCTCGACCGGCCCCTCGGCCAGGGTGAAGCGTGGCTCGAGGCGGATACGGGACGCGCGCTCCGCCGCGCGGTGGCCGACGCCGCGTGGGAAGGCGTGCAGCAGCAGGTGCCGAGGATCGTGGAGCAGCTCGACGTGCACGAGATGGTGGAGCAGAAGGTGCTCGGCTTCTCGACCGAGCGGATGGAGGAGATCGTGCGTACCGTGACCCAGCGCGAGCTGGACCTCATCGTGCAGCTCGGTTACGTGCTGGGCGGCATCGTGGGGCTCTTCGCCTTTCTCGTCAACCTGGCCGTGCGGTAGCGCCGCCGGATGCGATGCCGGCGCGCGGCGGGTCGGCCCAGCCGCTCCACGCCGCCGGCGCGACGATCAGGCGCACGCCGGGCCTTCCGCTCACGTCGAGGCGATCGGCGGCGGCCCGATAGCCCCGCCGCGGATTGGCTGCGAGGCGCGCCGCGGGGCCGCGGGCAAAGCGGTCGGCCGCGCCGGCATCGTCCCACACGGCGTACCACACGAGCGCCGGCCCCGCCGGCGTGTCGTAGAGCCGATATCGATCGCCGCCCCAGCCGATCGCGTCGCCGCCGCCGATGAGCGTATCGGCGCCCCCGAGCCGGGCCTCGAGCACCCGGATCTCGACCTCGCCAAGCCCGTCCTCGTACGTGGGCTTCGGACCCGAGGTGAAGTTGAGCTCGACCGGCCGGTCGGCGGCGAGATAGCGATCGGGGTGCATGATCTGCTCGGTCGAGAGCGGCATGCGCGGACCGAACGGCACCGTGTCCTTGAGCGCCGACGTCCCCCACCACTGCATGAACTCCGCGCCGTCGAGATAGGGAAAGAGCAGCGTCTCGCGCACGATGAGCGGCGCGCGGGCGAAGACCGGCATCGCCGTCTGCTGCTGCGCCACCTGCGAGCGATAGGTTTCCCAGAAGCCGGGCAGCGCCGTCACGTCCATGTCGGGCGAGAGCACGCGGATCGAGACCAGCGTCGCCTGCCCCTCGAGCACGGCCTGCGCGGCGGACATGCGGTCGTTGCTGCGGCCCGCGTGCAGGATCGAATCGAGCGGGAGGTACTGCCCCTGCAGCGCGTGCACCATCTCGTGGGCGAGCACGAGTCGGAGCTGCGTCGGGTCACTGCCGGCGACGCCGAAGAACGTTGTGGAGTCCGGGTCGTAGTAGCCGGCGACCTGCTCGGTGTAGAGGTTCACCAGCAAGGGCTCGAGCTCGAGCGTGTCGGGCAGCAGGCCGAAGAGCCGATACGTCGACTCGACCCCGTGCATTCGCTCGGGCGGCAGCTCCTCGTGGAGCTTGCGCACGAGATAGTCGTGCACCTGCGCCTTGCTTCGCATGGCGGAGCGCGGCGTGGACTTGAATCGGAGCCCGGCGGCGCGCTCCACCGGCGCCTTGAGGCTGTCGACCAGTCGGCTGATGGCGACGTCGCCGGGGCGCTGCACCGGTTCGCCGCGGCAGGCGGTGGCGCTCACGAGCGCGGCGCAGGCAACTGCCAGGGAGGCCGCGCAGGCAACGGCAGCCGACCCGCGCGTGCCCGCGCTCATGCGGGCCCCCAGAGCGCCCCCATGTACCAGGCGTAGATCGCCGGCCCCGCGACGTACGTCGCCGCCGCGCCGAGTGCGAGAAAGACGCCGAACGGCACGAGCCGCTTCCGCCCGAACAGCGCGAGCGGCGCGTAGATGAGACTGCCGATCAGCGCGCCGAGGAACACCGTCACCGGCACGCCCTGCCAACCGAGGAACGCGCCTACCATCGCCATCATCTTCACGTCGCCGCCCCCCATCGCGTCCTGCTTGAGCATCCAGGTGCCGAGCGCACCGAATGCCCAGAGCAACCCGAACCCGACCGCCGCGCCGAGCACGGCATGGCCCAACCCGGCGAGCCCGCCGGCGAGGCTGAAGAGAAGTCCGATGGCGAGTCCGCCCCAGGTGAATTCGTCGGGGATGATGTACTCGCGCGCGTCGGTCATCGCGATGCCGAGCAGGATGGTGCCGAAGACCGCGGCGCGAAGCGCTTCGAGCGTCGGGCCCAGACGCCAGAACGCGAGCGCCCAGAGCGCCGCCGTCGCAAGCTCGACCAGGGGATACTGCATCGAGATCGGCGCGCCGCAGTGGCGGCAGCGTCCCCGGAGCGCGAGCCAGGAGAGCACCGGAACATTGTCGTACCACGCGACGCCTTTGCCGCAACTCGGGCAGCGCGACGGCGGGCGCACCACCGATTGGTCGGCGGGGAGCCGCAGAATGCACACATTGAGAAAGCTGCCGAACATCGCGCCGAAGAGAGCGGCGAAGATCACGACGAGAGGTCCGAGCCCCACCAGCTCATCGGCCACGCGTCACCTCATGCAGGAGAATGCCGGTCGCCACCGCCACGTTGAGCGATTCGGCGCCCGGCGCGAGCGGCACGGCGACGCGCCGGGCGGCACGCTCGGCGAGCGCCGGAGCAATACCCGCGCCCTCGTTGCCCACCACCAGCGCGAGCGGGCCCGCGGGCGCCGCGCTGCGCGCCACGGGCTCGCCGTCAGCCGCCGCGGCCCAGAGCGTAACCCCGTGCTCGGCCGCCCATGCGAGGAACTCGTCGCTACGGGCCGCGACAGCCGGGAGCCGGAAGAGCGCGCCCATGCTGCCGCGCACCACCTTCGGGTTGTGCAATTCGGCCGTTCCTTCGAGCGCCACGACGGCCGCGGCGCCGAGCCCGAGCGCGGTGCGCAGAATCGTGCCCACGTTTCCGGGGTCCTGCACGCCGGCGAGCGCCGCCACTATGGCTCCGCGCTCGAGGCGCACATCGCTCCACGTCCAGCGCCGCGGCTCGATCAGCGCGACGACACCCTGGGGTGAATCGGTGTCGGCCAGCGCGGCGAGCTCCCGGTCCGTCACCGCTTCGAGCCGCACCGCGTCGCGCTCGAGCGCCGTCTTGAGCGCGCGCCCGCGGGTGGTAGCTTCGAGAGCAGGCGACACGGCGGCACCGCGAATCGCGATGCCCGCCGAGAGCGCATCCTCGATGAGGCGCACACCCTCCGCCAGCGTGAGCCCGCGCCGCTCGCGCCCGCGGCGCCGGTGCAGGTCGCGAATCACCGTCTGCAAGGAGTGAGGCATGCCGCGCGTCGTCCCCCGGAACTCGTCCGTCGCGAGCGCCCCGCCGCTCGGGGCCGCGTGAAAATCGCGCTCACCATCGCCGGCTCCGATTCCGGAGGCGGCGCGGGAATCCAGGCGGACCTCAAGACCTTTCATCAGTTCGGTGTGTTCGGCACGTCGGTCGTCGTGGCGCTCACGGCGCAGAACACCCGCGGTGTACTCGCGGCCCAGCCGGTGCCGGACACAATGGTCTCCGCGCAGCTCGATGCGCTCGCCGGCGACCTCCCGCCCGATGCCCTCAAGACGGGCATGCTTGCCGAGGCAGGGCTCGTGCGGCTCGTGGCCGCCGCAGTGCGCGCGAACGGCTGGCGGCCGCTCGTCGTGGACCCGGTGATGGTGTCCACCTCGGGCCACGCGCTGCTCACCGCCGAGGCCGCGCACACGTTGCGCGACGAGCTGCTGCCGCTCGCCGCGCTCGTCACCCCCAACCTCGACGAGGCCGCGGCGCTGACCGGCCACGCGGTGGAGGACGTTGCCGCGATGGAACGAGCCGGCGCCGACCTCCTCGCCCTTGGCGCGCGTGCCGCGCTCGTCAAGGGCGGCCACCTCGCCGGCGACGTGGTCACCGACGTGCTGGTGACGAGCACCGGCGTCCGTCGCTTCACCGCGCCGCGCCACGGCAGGCGCCCGCTCCACGGCACCGGCTGCACGCTCTCCGCCGCGATCACCGCCGGCCTCGCGCTCGGCCGCGATCTCGAGACCGCAGTGGCCGACGGCCTCGACTTTGTCCGCCGCGCCATCGCCTCTGCGCCGGGACTCGGCTCCGGGGCAACGCCGCTCGACCACACCGTGCCTCCGCGCACACCGCGCAGCGCCGGGCCGGCTGAACAGTAGCTACTCGCCGGCGCCGCTGCCCTCTCCCTCGAACGGCTCCATGTGGATGAGCGCGCCCGAGACCTCGGGCACCGCGTCGCGGATCGCGGACTTCACCATTCCGCTCAGCACGTGCGCGTCCTCGAGCGGCATGCCCGGATCGGCTTGCACGTGCAGGTCCACCCAGTAGCCCAGGCCGGCCTTGCGCACCTTGAGCTTCTCGATGGCGCGGACGCCCCCCACCGCCGTCGCGGCGTGGCGCACCCGCGCGAGCATCTCTTCGCCCGGCGCGCGGTCCATCAGATCGTGTACCGCTGGACGCAGCACGCCGATCCCGTTGTAGGCGATGATGGTCGAGGCGACGAGCGCGGCCCAGTCGTCGGCCGACTCCCACCCGGGGCCGCCGATGAGCGCGATGCTGATGCCGATGAACGCCGCGCCGGAGGTGATGACGTCGCTCCGGTGGTGCCAGGCGTCGGCCTGCACCGCCGTGCTGCCCACGTCCGCGCCCACCCGGAGCACGCGGCGGAAGAGCACCTCCTTCACCAGCATCACGCCCACCAGCACTCCGAGGGTGAACGGCCTCGGCGTGAGGTGCGGAATCATGATCTGGCGAATAGACTCGACCGCGATGGCGAGCGCGGCAGCGAGCAGCAGCAGCCCGACGACGGCGGCGGCCAGCGCCTCGGCCTTCCCGTAGCCGAAGGGATATTCCTCGTCGGCCGAGCGGGAAGCGATGCGCAGTCCGCTCCAGACGACCATCGACGAGAAGACGTCGGCCGTGGACTCGATCCCGTCGGCAATGAGTGCTTGCGAGCGCCCGGCGATGCCGGCCACGATCTTGATGGCCGCGAGCGCGGTATTGACCAGCAACCCGACCTGCGCGGACAGAATCCCGCGCCGCGCGGGCTCACGCGATTTCGGCAACCACGGCCTCCAGCAGCGCACCGAGCGTGGCACCCGCGCGCCCGGCGGCGTCCACGACCTCGGTGTGCGACGTGATGCCGGCGCCGAGGCCCGCCGCGCGGTTGGTCACGACGCTGAGGCCGAGGCACCGGAGCCCCGCTGCGCGCGCGGCGATCACCTCGGCCACCGTCGACATCCCGACCGCGTCGGCGCCGAGCCGCGCCAACATCCGGATTTCGGCGGGCGTCTCGTAGCTCGGGCCCAGCACGCCGGCGTACACGCCCTCCTCGAGCGCGATCGCCCGCTCGCACGCGATGCGGCGCGCGCTGTTCCGGAGATCGGCATCGTAGGGATCGGACATGTCGGGAAACCGCGCCTCGCCCGACCAGACGGCGCCGAGCAGCGGATTGCGAAAGCTCAGGTTCAGGTGATCGGCGATGAGCATGAGCGTGCCGCTCGCAAATCCGGGCCGGATGCCGCCTGCGGCGTTCGTGACGACCATGACTCCGATGCCGAGCGCCGCAAAGAGCCGCGGCGGCAGGGCCATGGCGGCGCTTCCTTCATAGAGGTGAGTGCGCCCGCGCTGCGCCAGCACCGCCCGCCCCGCGAGATTCCCGGCGATGAATTCGCCCGCGTGCCCGGCGACAGTGGCCGGCGGGAGGCCCGGCACGCCGGCGAACGGAATCCGGATTGCCCCCGCGATCCGTTCCGCCACGCCGCCGAGTCCGGAGCCAAGCACGATGGCGATCGATGGCGCGAGCGGATCGAGTCGACGGCGAATCGCATCGGCCGCGGAATGCAGCGCGACCGGAGCGCCGGCCGGCGCCGCGCTCTCACCCAAGCGACGCCAGCTCGTCCCGCGCGCGCTCGAGCAGCACCGCGCGCTCGGGCCACGGCAGGAACGACGCGGCGAACCCGTCGAGAATCATGCGATCGATCTCGGGACGGGTGAACCCGAGCGCGGTGTGCGCGAGCCAGTACTCGTCGCTCAGGCGAACGCCGCTGATGAGCCAGTTGTCGCTCGAAAGCGAGACCGCGAGCCCCTCGTCGAAGTAGCGGCGTACCGGGTGCCATTCGGCGCGATCGACCACATGGGTCTGCACGTTGCTCGTGATGTTGATCTCGAGGAGGATGCGCCGGTCGCGCACCCAGTCCTGCAGATCGGGATCCTCGCACAGCCGCGTGCCGTGGCCGAGCCGGTTGGCGTGGCAGATGTGGATCGCTTCCCAGAGCGACTCCGCGCCCGCCGCCTCGCCCGCATGGCAGGTGATGCCGAGGCCGCCTTCGATCGCGAACTCGAAGGCTTGCTGGTGCGGCTCCGGCGGCCGCCCCGCCTCGCCGCCCGCGAGGTCGAAGCCCACGACCCCGCGGCCGTGCCATCCAGCGGCGTGCTGCGCGATCTCGTCCGAGACCTCCGGCGAGAAGTGGCGCAGCGAGCAGTGGATCGCGCGGGCCACGACGCCGAAATCCCGCTCCCCGCGCGCGAGGCCGCGCATCTCGGCGGCGGTGACGTCGTCGAGTGAAAGCCCTTGCCCGCGGCTCAGCGCCGGGCAGTAGCGCACCTCCAGGTAACGGACGTTGTCGGCCGCCGCCTCCTCCACCATCTCGTAGGCGACCCGCTCGATCGCTTCCGGTGTCTGCAGGAGCGCCACGGTGAGGTCGAAGCGGCGCAAGTAGTCCTCGAGATCGCGTCCGTCGTTCACCACCATGAACCGCCGGAGCGCCTCGGGATCGCTCGCCGGAAGCGTCACCCGCGCCTTCCGCGCGAGCTCGAGCATCGTCTCGGGCCGGAGCGAGCCGTCGAGATGCACGTGCAGCTCGGCTTTGGGCAGCCGAGCGACCAACTCACGCGTGAGCGTCGGCATCGGCGCGACGGGCGGAGAGGACGACGCGGAGAATGCTGCCGGCGGCGAGCGGTGCGTCGAGCGCGACGTCGATGCCGCGCCCGTCGCTCACGCGGGCGCGCCCCGCCTCGACCGCGTCCGCGAGCGCGGCGTCGGCCGTGCGCACCGCCGCCCGCACGTCAGCCCCGGGCGGCATCTCGAGCGGCCGCTCGTTCACATACACCCGCATGCTGTCATGAAGCATGGCCAAATATATGCGGGCGGGCAGCCGCGGGCGGGCAGCCATTGAGAGCGCAAACATCGACTGATCCGTGTGGGCGATCTCCTTTGGCCGCCGGTCGGGCGACGCTCCTCCTTGCGCCACCCCCCACGCCCGCATATATGTCCCCCCGAACCGATCACCATCTGCCACGGCGCCGCTCGTCATCTCCGATCTCCAAGCCATCATCGGCGGCTGACCACGAGGCGCCGGGAGGCGCATGACGCATCGCATCCTGGTGGTGGACGACGAGCCCGACATCACCGCGCTCGTGGCGTATCACCTCGCCAAGGCCGGCTTCCGCGTCTCGACCGCCACCACCGGCGCCGACGCGCTCAAGGCCGCGCGCGACGAGCGCCCCGACCTCGTCGTGCTCGACCTCATGCTGCCGGGCATCTCGGGCTATGATGTCCTCGCCGAGATGCGCCGGCGCGACGAGACCCGCGATGTCGGCGTCATCCTGCTCACCGCGCGCCGCGAGGAGGTCGACCGGATCCGCGGCCTCTCGCTCGGCGCGGACGACTATCTCACCAAGCCCTTCTCGCCTCAGGAGCTGACGCTCCGCGTGGGCGCACTGCTCCGCCGCCTCGGCGCGCCCGCGGTCGCCGCGGGGGCCACGCTCGCCGCCGGCCCCATCGCCATCGACCGCTCGGAGCATCGCGTCACCGTGGATGGCGCGGAGCTCACCCTCACCGCCACCGAATACCGCCTGCTGCTCACCCTGGTCGAGCGCCGCGGGCGGGTGCAGAGCCGTCCCCAACTGCTCGAGGCGGTGTGGGACGCGCAGCCCGACATCCAGACCCGCACGGTGGACATGCACGTGCAGCGGCTCCGCACCAAGCTCGGCGCGGCGGGGGCGCTCATCGAAACGGTGCGCGGATTCGGCTATCGCTTGCGCGCCCTCGAGCGGGCGGGCCGCGCCCGGTGAGCTTCGCCAAGCGGCTGATCCTCGGCACACTCTTCGTCCTCATCTCCACCATCGCCGTGCTCGTCTGGGGCGCCGAGCGCTCGCTCCGGCACGGCCTCGAGGCGGAGCTCGCAAGCTCGCTCGAGCGCTCGGCCCGGCTCGTGCGCGCGGCGATTTCACCCGACTCGCTCTCGTGGCCCGCGGCCGTGCGCCGTTTCGCCCGCGAGAATGGGATCCGCATCACGCTCATCGATCAGGCCGGGCGGGTGCGCGCCGATAGCGACTATCCGCGCGGGCTCCCGCCCGCTGCCGATTCGGCGCGCGCCGATTCGCTGCTCGCGGCGCCCGACGTGAAGGCCGCTCTGGCAGGCGGGCACGGCGTGGACATCCGGCGCGGATCGTCGGGACGGCCGACGCTCCGTGTGACGCTGCCCGGCGGCCCCGGTGTCATCCGCGTCTCCGCCGCTCTCGACAAGGTGGACGATGCCGTGCACCGGGCGCGGGCCGCGATGCTGGGCGCCGCGGTGTTGGCACTCGTGGTCGGGACGCTGCTCGCCTTCGTCGCGGCGCGGTCGATCACACTACCGCTCACCGGACTCGCGGGCGCGGCTCGTGACATCGCAGCCGGCTCGTTGCCCCGGTTTCCCCGCTCGGGCATTCCCGAGATCGACGGCCTGGTTTCGGCGTTGCGCGACATGCACCGCCAGCTCGCCGAACGGTTCGAGGAGTTGCGGCGCGAGCGCGGCGAGATCGCGGCGCTGAGCGAATCGATGATCGAAGGTGTGATCGCCGCTGACGGGCGCGGGCGAATCGTGACCGCCAACGAGGCCGCCCGGCGCCTGCTGGGTTACGAGGCCGATGAGCCGCTGCCCGATCTGCCCGAGCTCTTCCGCGCCAAGGCGGCGCGCGAAATTGTGGACGCCGCCCTCGCGGGCCGCGCGGTCGAGGGCCGGGAGATCGAGCTGGCCGGCAGCGCGCTCCTGGTGACCGCGCGTCCGATGCCGTCGCGCGGCGCGCTGCTCGTGCTGCTCGATCTCTCGGAACTGCGCCGGCTCGAGGCGGTCCGGCGCGACTTCGTCGCCAACGTCTCCCACGAGCTCAAGACGCCGCTCACCTCGATCTCGGGCTACGCCGAGACGCTGCTCACCGACGCGCCGGACGGAGAGACGTCGCGCCGCTTTCTCACGACCATTCTCGCGAATGCCCGCCGCATGCAGCGGCTGGTGGACGATCTGCTCGACCTCTCGCGCATCGAGCGGGGCGGCTGGCAGCCGGCGGTCGAGCCGGTGAACGTCGCGGCCGCCGCGGAGGAAGCATGGAGCCCGCTGGCCGACCGCGCGGCGCAGGGCGGCGTCGCCTTTGCCGTCGACGTGGCGCCCGACGCCGCCACCGTGAGCGCCGATCCCGATGCACTGCGCCAGGTGCTCGGCAACCTGCTGGACAACTCGCTGCGCCACACGCCGGCCGGCGGCAGGATCGCGTGCATCGCCCGACGTGAGGGCGCCGGTGTGTCGATCGCAGTGCAGGACACCGGCCGGGGCATCGCGCGCGAGCACCTGCCGCGCATCTTCGAGCGCTTCTACCGCGCCGACCCCGGGCGCACGCGTGGTGAGGGCGGCACCGGGCTCGGGCTCGCGATCGTGAAGCACCTGGTCGAGGCGCACGGTGGTCGCGTGACGGCCGAGAGCGAGCGCGGCCGGGGCACGACGGTGCGCTGCTGGTTTCCCGATGCCTGAGCCGCATGGGCGCTGACGCGTCTGCCTCCCATCCGGAGTAATCCTCCGGGCGTATCCCCCCGACGACCCATCGAAACAAGCCTGTGACGCGGCCGTTACCGCGCGCGCGAGCCGCCGTGACCGGCCGGCGCGCTCTTTCACGTGCGCCATGCACTCGAGGTGTGTTGAGACTCGATCGCGTCGTGCGATTCCCAATGCGCTGCCCGCGCCACAACGCGGCTCACGAGGAAAGGAAATGCATCCCCTTGCTGGTCGCCTCGCTGTCGGAGTGCTGCTCCTCGCCCTCGGCGTCACGCGCGGCGCTGGCGCCGCGCGCGCGCAGATTCCCACCGTCAGCGTGGGCGGACTCGCATACGCGCAGTACGCCTACCAGTTCCACGGCGACTCGGTGACGGGCAGTCACCTGAACGCGTTCGACATCACCCGCGCCTACATCACCATCACGGCCAGGTTTCCGCTCGGTGTCGGCGCGCGCATCACGCCGGACATCTACCGCAGCACCGACGGCTCGCTCGCGTATCGCCTCAAGTACGCCTATGCGACGTGGACCCCCGGGCCAAGCCCGCTCACGCTCGAGCTGGGCCAGATTCACACTCCGTGGCTGGATTGGGAGGAGGCGCTCTGGGATTACCGCATGCAGGGCACGATGGCGCTCGAGCGGTTCAGGGGACCGAGTGGATCGTATCTCTCGTCGTCCGACCTCGGGTTCGGCGTGGACGGCAAGTTCGCCTCCGAGCGCGTGAGCTTTGAGCTCGGTGCGTACAACGGCGAGACCTACAAGTCGAGCGAGGGCGACCAGCACAAGGACGTGAGCGGGCGGCTCTCGGTCCGCCTGCTCGAAAGCGACGACAGCAGCCGGATGGGCGGCCTCCGCGTCACCGGCTACGGCCAGATCGGTGAGCCCACGGGCGGAGGCCGCCGCAACCGTTACATCGCGATGCTATCGTACAAGTCCAGACTCTTCACCCTTGCCGGCGAGTACGCCCGCACCCGCGACCGCCTCGACAACCTGCCGCCGGCGAGCGGCACACCGGTCCCGACCACCGACGCCGACATCTGGAGCTTCTTTGGCGTGTTCCACATCCCGCACACACGCGCCGCGCTCATCGGGCGCGTGGACGTGCAGAAGCCAGATATCTCCGTCGCCAACAACCGCCAGACCCGTTTCATCGCGGGGGCGTCATACCAGCTCAATCAGAACCTGCGCGTCCTCGCGGACGTGGACGACCTCTCGTTCGAGTCGCGCGTGTACCCCAATGCGATCGAGTCCACCCGCACGCAGGGGCTCTTCCAGATGCAGTTCGCCTTCTGACCCCGACCGGAAAGGATGAACGCCATGCAGAAGCACCTTGCCATCGTCATCGCGCTCGCGGCCGGCATCCTCGCTGGCCTGGCGCCGCTGGCCAAGGCCCGGTGGCGCCGGCGACATTGCCTTCCGTCCGCCCTTCCTCCGGAGCAGTGATGCCGCGCCGGCGTTCCCGGTTGTGGAGCCGAGTACTTCGCGGCCTTCTCGCGGTGACGCTGGCCGGCCCCCTCGCGTGCGGCCCCGCCGGCGAAGGCGGCGGGCACGCGCCGGGCGCCGCGTCCGGCAACCGCACCGGCGCCGATCTCACCGGAGCCGGCGCCACGTTTCCCTATCCCATTTACGCCCGCTGGTTCGACGCCTACGCCAAGCAGATCGGCGTGCGCATCAACTTCCAGGCGATCGGCTCGGGCGGCGGCATCCGGCAGTTCACCGAGGGCACCATCGACTTCGGCGCCACCGACAGCCCGATGACCGACGCGCAGGTCGCCGCCGTGCACGGCAACGTGCGCCACCTGCCGACGGTGCTCGGCGCGGTGGTGCTCACTTATAACCTGCCGTCGCTTGGAGCCACGCGCCTCCGGCTCGATGGGCCCGTGATCGCCGCCATCTTCCAGGGCGAGATCACCCGCTGGAACGACCCGCACATCGGCTCGCTCAACCCGGGCGTCACGCTCCCCACCACCGACGTCCTCGTGATCCACCGCTCCGACGGCTCGGGCACGAGCTTCATCTTCACCGACTATCTCGCCAAGGTCTCGCCCCGCTGGGCCACGTCCGTCGGCCGGAGCACGTCGGTGGATTGGCCCATCGGGCTCGGTGGCAAGGGTAACGAGGGCGTGACCCAGCAGGTGAAGCAGCTCGAGGGCGCCGTCGGTTACGTCGAGCTGATCTACGCGCAGTCGAATCACCTGCCCGTGGCCACGGTGCGAAACCGCGCGGGCAACTTTGTCGAACCCACGCTCAAGTCGGTCACCGCCGCCGCCGCGAGTGCGCATCTCGGATCCGACACCGATTTCCGTGTGTCCATCACCAACGCGCCGGGCGCGGACTCGTACCCGATCTCCTCCTTCACCTGGCTCCTCGTGCGCCCCACGCCGGTGGACACCGCCAAGGCGCGGAAGCTCGATGGCTTTCTCGCGTGGATGTTGACGCCCGAAGCCCAGCAGATGGCCCTGGCGATCGGCTACGCACCGCTCCCCACGGACGTGATCGCACTCGAGCGCCGCCGCATCACCGTGCCCTGAACGGGCGAGCCCCCCGGCGCTCCGGCCGGCGCGGCCGCTGTGACCTCTCCGTTACAAGTCCGTGACGGCTCCGGAGCCGGCCGGATCTACACTCCCGCGATGATCACCGCTCCTCCCGAGGGCGCCACTCGCCTCGGCACCGCCCGGGCGCGACTGCCGCTGTCGCTCCACGGTGCGAGTTACGGCGACCAGGTGTTCAAACTGGTGCTCACGGCGGGCGCGGCGCTCCTGCCGATCATCCTCGCGTTCCTGCTCGTGGAGCTCATTTCAGGCTCGCGGCTCGCCATCGGCAAGTTCGGGCTCCAGTTCATCACCTCGAGCGCATGGGATCCGGTAGCCGGCGAGTTCGGCGCCCTGCCGCTCATCTACGGTACGGTGGTGTCGTCGCTCATCGCGCTCGTGATCGCCGTGCCCCTCTCGCTCGGCGTCGCCATCTATCTCACCGAGTTTGCACCGAACGTACTCCGGCAGCCCGTCGCCTTTCTCATCGGCCTTCTTGCGGCGATCCCGAGCGTAGTGTACGGACTCTGGGGCATCTTCGTGTTGATCCCCCTGCTCCGGACGACGGCGTTCCCCCTGCTCCGCAGCACGTTCGGCGTGCTGCCCATCTTTCAAGGGCCGATCTACGGCCCGTCGATGCTCACGGCCGGCATCATTCTCGCCATCATGGTGATGCCGTACATCATGTCGGTCTCGCGCGAGGTGCTGCTCGCGGTGCCCTCCAGCCAGCGCGAAGCGTCGCTCGCGCTCGGCGCCACGCGTTGGGAGGCCGTTCAGACGACGGTGCTTCCCTACGCGCGTTCCGGCATCATCGGCGCCGTGATCCTGGGCTTGGGCCGAGCGCTGGGCGAGACGATGGCGGTGACGATGGTGATCGGCAACCGGCACGCCATCGCCGCGTCGCTCTTCGCGCCCGGCTACACGATGGCGGCGGCGATCGCCAACGAGTTCGCCGAGGCTGTGACCGACCTGCATCTCTCCGCGCTGGCCTACGTCGCGCTGACGCTCTTCGGGCTCACCGTCATCGTGAACGCCGGCGCGCGGCTCCTCATCTGGCGGGTGGCGCGCGGGTCGGCCGTCGGGAGCAAGGCGCTGTGAGGCGGCGAATCGTGCGCCGGGCACGGAGCCGCATCATGGTGGGGCTCATGGTGGTTGCGGTCATCATCGCCCTCTTGCCGCTGTTCATCATCCTCGCAGACCTCGTGGCCAGGGGCGCGAGCAGCCTCTCGTGGGCATTCTTCACCCGGCTTCCGGCGCCCCCGGGGGAGCCGGGTGGCGGCGTGGCGCAGGCGATCGTGGGCACGCTCGAGATCGTGGGCACCGCCGCGCTCATCGGGCTCCCGGTCGGCATCGCGGCCGGCGTCTTCTGCGCCGAGTACCCGGCGCACCGGCTCACCTGGGCCACGCGCTTCGTGGCGGACGTGCTGAACGGCACGCCGTCCATCGTCGTTGGCGTCTTCGCATGGGCCTGGATCGTCGCTCGGCAGAAGCATTTCTCTGCCTTCGCCGGGAGCGTGGCGCTGGCGCTGCTCATGATCCCGATGGTGCTCCGGACCGCCGAGGAGATGATCACGCTGGTGCCGAACTCGCTGCGCGAGGCCGCGCTGGCACTCGGCTATCCGCGCTGGCGCACCAGCCTCACCGTCGTGATCCGCACCGCGATGCCCGGTATCGTGACCGGCAGCCTGCTCGCGGTGGCGCGCATCGCGGGCGAGACGGCGCCGCTGCTCTTCACCGCGCTCGGCAGCCAGTACTTCTCCTTCCGGCTCTCGCAGCCCACGGCGGCGCTCCCGCTCGTGGTCTACAACTACGCCACCGGACCGTACGAGCAGTGGCACGCGTATGCGTGGGCGGCGGCGCTGGTCCTCATCATCATCGTGCTGGTGCTGAGCGTAGGCGCGCGGCTCGCGATCCGGAGTCGGGCGCATGGCTGAGCCGGTGACGACGGGTCCGACCCCCGCTGCGTTCGGCCAACCCGCGCCCGCCGGTGCCGTCGCGGCACCGCCGGTCCGGATCGAGACCGACCGCCTCACCGCCATGTACGGCAAGTTCACCGCGGTGAAGAACGTCTCGCTCCGCTTCCGCTCGAACCGGGTGCACGCGCTCATCGGCCCCTCCGGCTGCGGCAAGAGCACCTTTCTTCGCACGCTCAACCGGATGCACGAGCTGTCGGAGGGGGGTTGGATCACGGGGCGGGTGCTGCTCGACGGCGAGAACATCTACGACCCGCGGGTGAACGCGATGCAGTTGCGGCGCCGGGTCGGGATGGTGTTCCAGCGCCCGACGCCGTTTCCCGCCATGTCGATCTTCGACAATGTCGCGGCAGGGCTCCGGGTGAACGGGCGGATCGCGCGGTCGGCCCTGAGCGAAATCGTCGAGCGCTCGCTGCGCCAGGCCGCGCTCTGGGACGAGGTGAAGGATCGCCTCAAGGCGCCGGCCACCGGCCTCTCCGGCGGGCAGCAGCAACGGCTATGCCTCGCGCGCACCATCGCGCCGTCGCCCGAAGTCGTGCTGCTCGACGAGCCCACCGCGTCACTCGACCCGCAGGGAACCCAGCGCATCGAGGAGCTGTTGTTCGAGCTGAAACAGGACTACACCATCGTGATCGTCACCCACAACTTGCAGCAGGCCGCGCGGGTCTCGGATACCACGACGCTCTTCTATCTTGGATCCATGATCGAGACCGGCGCCACCCGCCAGATCTTCACGGCGCCCCGGGAAGCGCAGACCGAGGCATACATCACGGGGCGCTTCGGATGAGCTTTACGTTCGGAACCCACGCTTCAGGCACCGAGCCTCCGGGCACGCACGGCTTCGACGCGCATGCGGGCCCGCGTCCGTTCGCGCCCGTGGTGCGCGCCACGCTCGCGCGCCGTCCGGACGCGCCCCGCGTGGCCGGCGACGGACCGCCCGCCATCGAGGTGCGCGACTTCAATTTCTGGTACGGGCCGCGGCAGGTGCTCCGCGACCTTACGTTCGCGATTCCGCACAAGGCCGTGACCGCCATCATCGGCCCCTCGGGGTGCGGCAAGAGCACGTTTCTCCGCTCGATCAACCGGCTCAACGACCTCATTCCCGGCGCGCGCCACACCGGCGACATACGGGTGCAAGGTGTTTCGGTGACGGCGCCCGGCACCGATCTGGTGGCGCTGCGGCAGCGCGTCGGCATGGTCTTCCAGCGGCCGAATCCGTTTCCCAAGTCGGTCTTCGACAACGTCGCGTACGGCCCCGCACTCAACGGGCTCGTCTCCCGGCGCGATCTCCCCGACCTGGTCGAGCGCTGCCTGCAGCAGGCGGCGCTCTGGGACGAGGTGAAGGACCGGTTGGACAAGCCGGGCACGGGGCTCTCGGGTGGCCAGCAGCAGCGGCTCTGCATCGCGCGCGCGCTCGGCAACCAGCCCGAGGTGCTCCTCATGGACGAGCCCTGCTCGGCGCTGGACCCGATCGCGACCCAGCGGGTGGAGGAGCTGATCGTGGACTTGAAGCAGCACTACACGATCGTGATCGTCACCCACAACATGCAGCAGGCGGCCCGCGTCTCCGACTGGACCGGGTTCTTCGACCGCGGCGACCTCGTCGAATTCGACGAGACCGACCGTATTTTCACGGCGCCCGCCAACGAGCGGACCGAGGCCTACATCACTGGGAGGTTCGGATGAGCCTCGACGTTCATCGCCATTTTCACGACGACCTGAGCCATGTGAAGGTCCGTCTCCTCACCATGTCGGGCGAGGCGGAGGCGGCGCTCGGCCTTGCGGTCGAGGCGCTGCTCGAGCGAGACCAGGAAAAGGCGGCGCAGGTGATCCACGGCGACCGCGTGATCGACAGCATGGAAGTCGAGATCGAAGAGATGTGCGCCAACCTGCTCGCCTTGCAGCAGCCGATGGCGCGCGACCTCCGCATGCTCCTCTCTGCGCTCAAGATCGCGAACGACCTGGAGCGCGTGGGGGATCACGCCGTCAACATCGCCCAGTCGGCGGAGCGCTTGATCCAGAGCCGGCCGATCGCGCCGGAGCCCGAGATCATCGAGATGGCGCGGCTCGCCCGCGAGATGCTGGCCGATGCGCTGGAGAGCTTCATCCGCGGCGATGCCGCCGCGGGCCGCGAGGTCTGCCGCCGGGACGACAAGGTGGACGTGCTGCACAAGTCGGTCTTCCGCATCCTGCTCACCCACATGATGGAAGACCCGCACACGATCGGCGCGGGGATGGAGCTGTTTCTGGTGAGCCGGAATCTCGAGCGCGTGGCCGACCTCGCCACCAACATCGGCGAGGACGTGGTGTTTCTGGTCGAGGGGAAGTCGATCAAGCATCACGCGGAAGATCGCGGCGAAGACCGCGACGAAGGTCGGCCGACCGGCCCCACGCCGGCCACGAGCGGCCGGTGACCGACGCCCGCGAGCGCCTCGCCGCGCTCGACGTGGGCTCCAATTCCATTCGCCTGCTCGTCGCCGACTGGGACCCGGCCGCCGGGCTCACCGTGGTCGACGAGGTCAAGGCTCAGCCGCGGCTCGCGCAAGGGCTCGCCGCCACCGGCCGCCTCGATGACGACGCGATGGCGCGCGCCTTCGAGGTGCTCGCCCGTATGGCCGAGGTCTGCCGGCGCCGAGAGGTGAGCCGTATCGCGGCCGTCGCCACTGCGGCCGTGCGCGAGGCCGTGAACGGCGAGGAGTTCGTGCGCCGGGTGCGCGACGAGCTGGGCCTTCCCCTTCGCATCATCGACGCCGAGACCGAGGCGGCACTCAGCTACCGATCCGTCGCGCACCACTTCGCGCTGACCGGCGCGCGCGCGCTCGTGGCCGACATCGGCGGTGGGAGCCTGGAGCTGATCGGCGCGGTCGACGGGCTGGTCGAGCTGACACTCTCGCTCCCGCTCGGCGCGGTGCGGCTCACCGAGCTGCACCTCACGGGGCGCTCCGACCAGCGGCGTGCAGTGGCGCGCCTCCGGACCCAGGTGCGGAAGCTGCTCAAGCGCGCGTTCAGCGCGCGCGAGTGGACCGCCGCCACGGTCATCGGCTCGGGCGGCACGTTCACGAGCCTGGGCCGCATGGCGGTGGCGCGGCGCGGGCTCCCGGTGCCCGAGACGATCCACGGCGTGAGCGTGGCGGCCGGGGAAGTCGAGATGCTGCTCGACTGGCTGGTCACCTTGACGCCCGAGCAGCGCCGGGCGGTCCCCGGCCTCTCTCCGACGCGCGCCGATATCATCGTGGCGGGGCTCGCGGTGACGGCGGAGTTACTGGCACTGATCGGCGCGCGCACCCTCGCGGTGAGCGCGTTCGGTTTGCGCGAGGGACTCCTGCTCGCGATGACGGGCAATGGCGCCACGCCCGCGGCCGACCCGCTCCGGCTCATGCGCGAGTTCGTCGAGCGCTGCCAGGGCGACCGCCGGCATGTGGAGCAGGTGCGGGTGCTGGCGCGGCAATTGTTCGATCAACTCGCGGAGCCGCTCGGCGCGGCGCCCGAGGAGTGGGCGGTGCTCGAGGCGGCGAGCCTGCTGCATGATGTGGGGCAACTGGTGAGCTACCGGACGCATCACCGGCACAGTTATCAGCTCATCATGCACGCCGACCGGCTCAATCTCTCCGCGCGCGATCGCCGGCTGGTCGCGCTGGTGAGCCGGTATCATCGGAAGAGCGGACCCCGCCGGAAGCATGCGGAGTTCGCGGCGCTAACCGCGGCGGATCAGGCCGTGGTGCGGCGGATGAGCGCGCTGCTCCGCGTGGCCGATGGGCTCGACCGGGGCCACACCTCGGCGGTAGAGCGGGTATGCGCGCGGCTGGAGCCGGAGCGGCTCGTGCTCGGGGTGGCGCCGCGCGCGCCGGAGGGTGATGTCTCGCTTGAGTGTTGGGGCGCGGAGCGGAAAGCAGATGTGCTGGGCAAATTGCTCGGCCGCGTGGTGGTGGTCGGCCCGGTCGAGCCGAGCTCGCGTTAGCCGATTCCCAGTCGTTCAACCAGCATCCCCCCGAGCCGCCGCGCCACCGGCCCCGGCTCTCCCTTCCCCACCGCCCGACGATCGATCTCCACGACCGGCAGCACGTCGGCCGTCGTTCCCGTGAGAAAGACCTCGTCTGCATCGGCGAGCGCCTCCGCCGCGATCGCCTCCTCGCGCACCGGCACCCCAGCCGCCCGCGCCAGCTCGAGCACTACCGCGCGTGTCACACCCGGCAGGATGCGCGGCCCCGTGGGGTGCGTGAACAGCACGCCGCCCGCCACCGCGAACATGTTGCTCCGCGTCGCCTCGGTGACCTGCCCGTCACGCACCAGGATCGCCTCGAACGCACCCTGCTCGCTCGCGCGCTGGCCCGCGAGCACGTTGGGCAGGAGGTTCACCGACTTGATGTCGCAGCGCGACCAGCGGAGGTCGGGGTGCGTGATTGCCCTGGCGCCCCGCTCCGCGAGGTCGGCGCGCGGCGAGAACGGCGAGACGGCCACCAATACCGTCGGCGGCACGCCGGCCGCCGGAAAGCTGTGCTGGCGCGGGGCCGCGCCGCGGCTTACCTGCGCGTAGACCACCGCGTCGCCGCCGGCGAGGCCATTCCGGCCGAGCAGCTCGGTGGCGACGGCAAGCAGATCGAGGTCGGGCGGCGCGAGCATGACCTCGCGCAGACTATTTGCGAGGCGCGTGAGGTGCCGCTCGGCCTCGACGAATCGCCCCCGCGCCACCCGGATCACCTCGTACACGGCGTCGCCGAAGAGAAACCCGCGGTCGTCGATCGAAACCCGCGCCTCGTCGCGCCTGAGATAATTGCCATTGAGACAGACGACGTCGCTCATCCCGTGACTTCCTCCGCATGCCGGCCCAACAGCTCGCCGAACGGCGGCGCGCCCGGCCCGACGATCGCCTCGAGCCCGGCGAGGCTCGAGAGCCCGAGCCGGTTGGCGCCCGCCGCGATCATCGCGAGCGCCTGCTCCCGGCCACGAACCCCGCCCGACGCCTTGACGCCAACGCCCGATCCCACCGCCCCGCGCATGAGCCGCACGGCGTCAATCGTGGCACCACCAGCGGCGTGAAAACCGGTCGATGTCTTCACGAACGCTGCGCCGCCGGCCACCGCCGCGCGGCACGCCCGCTCGATCTCGTGTGCATCCAACGCTGCGCTCTCGATGATGACCTTGACGAGGGCACCGTGGGTCGCCGCGACGACCTGCCCTACCTCGTCAGCCGCCGCGGCCCAGTTGCCGCTTCGCGCGTGTAACGGCGAGAGCACCACGTCGATCTCGGCTGCCCCGTCCGCCACCGCCTCCGCCGCCTCCGCCGCCTTCGCCGCAGCGCTGCCCGCGCCGAGTGGGAAATCGACGACCGACACCACACGCACGTCAGTCCCGGCTATCCGCTCGGCGCAGGTCGCCACCCACGCCCCGTTCACGCACACCGCCCACGCGCTGATCCGCACTGCCTCATCGGCCAAGCGGAGCAGATCGTCTCGGCGCGCATCCGGTTTGAGCAGCGTGTAGTCCAGCAGTCGTCCGATGCCATGCGCGCGCCCCGCCCCCGCACTCAGCCACGGCGGCAGCGGGCTCAAAACGTCTGCGCGAGCTGGCGGTGCCGCGCCACGAGCGCGCGGTCCTGAAACGGCACGATGAGCAGCGCCCCCGCGATGAACCCGCCCACGTGCGCCCAGAACGCCACGCCGCCCTGGTCGGAGCCGAGCGCCGCCGTGCCGCCCAGAAGCTGAATGAAGAACCAGTAGCCGAGCATGAGATACGCCGGCACCGCGATGGTGGTGACGAACACGACGAGGATCACGAGCATGTGCACCTTGACGCGCGGATAGAGCAGCACGTAGGCGCCCATCACCCCGCTGATCGCCCCCGAGGCGCCGATCATCGGGATGGCGCTCCCCTGATTGAGGAACGTCTGCACCGCCGCCGCGGCGAGCCCGCAAATGGTGTAGAACGCAAAGAAGCGCCCGCGGCCCATCGAGTCCTCGACATTGTTTCCGAAAATCCAGAAGAACCACATGTTGCCGAGGATGTGGAACCAGCTTCCGTGGAGGAACATCGAGGTGAGCGGCGTGTACCACGACTCGCCGTAGCCCAGCACGCAGGCCACGTTGGGCGCGAGCCGGAGCGTGGAGCCCGGCCGCACGATGTGGAGGAACTCGGCCGGAATGAGGCCCAGCTCGCAGACCGAGCGCGAGAGCGCCGGCTCGGTGCCCGCCCCCTGCACCAGCACCCACACCGCCGCGTTGAGTGCGATGATCGCGAGGGTGACGACCGGCGTCCGCAGCGTGGGGTTGTCGTCGCGGTAGGGGAACATGGGGTCAATATATCGATTACAACGCGGCCAGCCGCCGCGCAGCCCCCGCCACCCCCCGCGCCGCGCGCCGCCACCCGCGCCACGGATCGATGCCGGCGGCAAGCCGACTCGGCACGTCGCGAATGGTGAACCGGTCCGCGCGCATCCCGCGCGCGCCCAGCTCGTCCCACGCGATCGGCGTCGCCACCGGCGCACCGGGCCGGGCGCGAATCGCATAGGGCGGCACCGCCGTCTGACCGTACGCGTTGCGCAGCGTATCGATGTAGATGCGCTCGCCGCGGTCGGCTTTTCGCGGCTCGACCGTGAGGAGAGCGGGATGTCGCCGCACGAGGAGCGCCGCCACCGCCTGCGCGAACTCCCGCGCGGCCTCGAAATCCGCCCGCCGGTCGAGCGGCACCGTGACGTGATAGCCCCGCGAGCCCGTGGTCTTGAGGAACGCGGTGAGCCCGAGCTCCGCCAACAGCTCGCGCACCCGCCGCGCCGCCTCGCCCACCCGCGCCAGGGTCTTCTCCGACGGATCGAGATCGAAGATGAGCTGATCGGGCCGATCGATCCGGTCCACTCGGCTCAGCCAGACGTGCGGCGTGATGCACCCCTGATTGGCCACGTACGCCAGGGCCGCCGCCGTCTGAATCAGCGGATGCTCAATCCGGCCACCTTCCTTTTTCACCACCGCACCGGGCACCCACGAGGGGAAATAGTCCGGCCGCGCCTGCTGGAAAAATCCGGGCTCGTCGATCCCCCCGGGAAATCGCTGCAGGTTGGCCGGCCGATCGCGCAGGTGCGGCACCATCGCCGGTGCCACGGCGAGGTAGTAGGAAACCACATTGCCCTTGGTGATCCCGTCAGCCGGAAAGAGCACCCGCTCCGGGTGCGTCACCCTCACTTTGACGTTGCCAGCCATCAGAGATATGCCTCTCAGCTGCCAATGTGGCAGCGATTGGGGGTACGGCACTTGCCCGTGGGCCCCGCGTCGCGTGCCCCGGGCCGCCCGGCGCGGCGCACGCTCAAACGAAAGGACCTAGAGCAACATGGCTTCCAAGATCATCGGCATCGACCTGGGCACGACCAACTCGGTTGTCGCCGTCATGGAGGGCGGCGACCCGGTAGTGATCCCGAACGCCGAGGGCGGACGGACCACACCTTCGGTCGTCGCCTTCACCAAGGACGGCGAGCGGCTCGTGGGCCAGGTGGCCAAGCGCCAAGCCGTGACCAATCCCAAGCAGACCATTTTCTCCATCAAACGCTTCATGGGTCGCCGAATGAATGAGGTGACCGAGGAGACCAAGCGCGTCCCATACAAGATCGCGGCCGGCCCCAACGGCATGGCTGCGGTCGAGATCGCGGGCAAGACCTACACGCCGCCCGAAATCTCCGCGATGATCCTCCAGAAGATGAAGCAGACCGCCGAAGACTACCTCGGCAGCACCGTCACCGACGCCGTCATCACGGTGCCGGCCTACTTCAACGACGCCCAGCGCCAGGCCACCAAGGATGCCGGCCGCATCGCCGGGCTCGAGGTGAAGCGCATCATCAACGAGCCCACTGCCGCGGCGCTCGCCTACGGGCTCGACAAGAAAAAGGACGAGAAGGTCGCGGTGTTCGACCTGGGCGGCGGCACCTACGATATCTCCGTCCTCGAGCTGGCCGAGGGTGTCTTCGAGGTGAAGAGCACCAACGGCGACACCCACCTGGGCGGCGACGACTTCGACCAGCGGGTGATCGACTGGCTCGTGGCCGAGTTTCGCCGCGACCAGGGCATCGATCTCTCCAAGGACCCCATGGCCCTCCAGCGCCTCAAGGAGGCGGCGGAAAAGGCCAAGATGGAGCTGTCGAGCACCCAGCAGACCGACATCAATCTGCCGTTCATCACGGCGGACCAGAGCGGGCCCAAGCACCTCAACTACTCGCTCACCCGGGCCAAGTTCGAGCAACTGGTGGACGACCTGATCCAGCGGACCATTCCGCCGATGGAGCAGGCGCTCAAGGATGCCAACATCAAGCCGAATCAGATCGACGAAGTCATCCTCGTCGGCGGCTCGACCCGCATCCCGAAGATCCAGCAGATCGTGAAGGACTTCTTCGGCAAGGAGCCCAACCGCTCGGTGAACCCGGACGAGGTCGTGGCCATCGGCGCCGCAATCCAGGGCGGCGTGCTCGGCGGCGAGGTGAAGGACGTGCTCCTGCTCGACGTGACCCCGCTCTCGCTCGGCATCGAGACGCTGGGCGGCGTCACCACCGTGCTCATCCCGCGGAACACGACGATCCCGACCAAGAAGTCGGAGACCTTCTCGACCGCGGAGGACAACCAGACCACGGTCGAAATCCACGTGCTCCAGGGCGAACGGCAGATGGCGACGGATAACCGCACCATCGGCAAGTTCCAGCTCACCGGCATCCCGCCGGCACCCCGCGGCATGCCGCAGGTCGAGGTGGCGTTCGACATCGATGCCAACGGCATCCTCCACGTCTCGGCCAAGGACAAGGCGACGAACAAGGAGCAGAAGATCCGGATCGAGGCCTCGTCGGGCCTGAGCGAGACCGAGATCGACAAGATGGTGAAGGCCGCCGAGCAGCACGCGTCGGAGGATCAGCAGCGGCGCGACCAGATCGAGGCCCGCAACCAACTCGACGGCATGCTGTATCGGGTCGAGAAGGACAGCAAGGAGTGGGTCGACCGGCTCCCGGCCGACGCCAAGACCCGGCTCGACTCGGCGCTCGACGCCGGCAAGCAGGCGCTCCGCACCGGTGAGGCCGATGGCATCCGCCGCGCGCTGGACGAGCTGAACGCCGCTTACTCGGCGGCTGGCGCCGCGCTTTACCAGGCGCAGGGTGGGGGCACAGGTCAGGGCGCCGGTGCTGGCGCCGGCCCCGAAGCCGGCGGCCAGCCACAGGAACCCGCGGCCCAGGGGGATGTGGTGGATGCAGACTACGAGATAGTGGATGAGGGGAAGAAGTGAGCAAGAGTGTGTAATGGGGGAGATAGGTAGGCGGTAAGGGCGGTAAAGGCGGTAAGGACTCGGCCGGCGAGCACTTTACCGCCTTTACCGCCTTTACCGCCTTTACCGCCCTTACCGCCCGTTCTGTACCGCCCTTACCGTCCGTTTTACCCCCTCCTCTACCCCAAGGGCCCACAAACCCCGATATCTTAGATAGCCATGCGGTTCCACCTTTCCCCTCAGGGCTCCATGTCCACTCGCTCCCTCAACTGGCTCAAGTTCGGTGGTCTGGTCGCATTTGCTTTCGCGCTCGGCCTCCTCTTTGCCGGCCTTCTCGATTTACCCAGCCGCACTTCCGCCCAGGAGAAGGCCCGGCTCGCCAGCGCCATCCCCACCGTGCAGGCCCCGAGCATTCCGGCCGCCAAGCCGCTCATCGATCTGAGCGAGGCGTTTGCCGCCGTCGCCGATCACGTGCGGCCGAGCGTGGTTTACATCAAGGCGCAGCACACCGAAAAGCCGACTCAGCAACGGCTGCCGCCCGGCATGGAGCGGTTCTTTCCGCACTTCGGCCAACCCCAGCACCCCGAGCTCGAGCAAGGGAGTGGCTCGGGTTTCATCGTCTCCTCCGACGGATACATCCTCACCAACAACCACGTGGTCGAAGGCGCCGAGACGGTGATCGTCCGGCTGCTGGACCACCGGGAGTTCAAGGCCAAGGTCGTGGGCACGGACCCCAACACCGACGTGGCCGTTCTCCGGATCGATGCCAAGGGACTCCCCCCGGTGGCGCTCGGCAATAGCGACGATGCCCGGGTGGGGAGCTGGGTGCTGGCCATCGGCAATCCGCTCGGTGAGGGGCTCACCTTCACGGTGACGTCCGGCATCGTAAGCGCCAAGGGGCGCGCGCTGCAGAGCCTGCCGAACCGCGGGGTCGGGAGCATCCAGGACTTCATCCAGACCGACGCCGCGATCAACCCGGGCAATTCGGGCGGCCCGCTCGTGAGCGTGCGCGGCGAGGTCATCGGCATCAACTCGGCGATCGCGAGCCAGACCGGGTTCTACTCGGGGTACGGCTTCGCGATCCCCATCAACCTCGTGCGCACCGTGATGAATCAGCTCATCACCGACGGCAAGGTGCACCGCGCGGCACTCGGCGTCTCGATCGCCAACGTCTCGCTCAACGACGCGCAGTACGTCGGTCTGCCCGAGATCCGCGGCGTCGTGGTGAAGGACATCCCGAACGCGGACTCGCCCGCAAAGAAGGCGGGCATCGAGGCGGGGGACATCATCATCGCGATCGATGGGAAACCGGTCGAGTACGTCGGCCAGCTCCAGCAGGTGGTCGGCTTCCGCAAGCCCGGCGACGTCGTGAAGGTGGAGGTGGCGCGGAAGGGCGGCGTGCGGAAGACGTTCGATGTGAAGCTGGAGGCATTGGAGGACGAGCCGCAGGTCGCGGATCGGATGAACGCGCCCACCATCGACACCGAGGCCGTGGAAGCGGGCGGCAGCCTGCTCACCCGCCGGATGGGCGTGAGCGTCCAGGCGCTGACACCCCAGATCGCCCAGGAGCTGCAGATTCCGGCGGACGCGCGCGGCGTGCTGGTCACCAACGTCGTGCCGGGCGGCCCGTCGTGGGACGTGCTGTTCGACGAGGAGACCGGTGGGCCCGACGTGATCGTTGCGGTTGAGGGCAAGCCGGTAAAATCGGAGGCCGATCTTCGGGCGGCCGTCAAGGCGCAGAAGCCCGGCAGCGTGATTTCACTCCGGGTCTACAGCCCGAGCGCGCATCTTCGGCGGGTGGAACGAATCAAGCTGAGCGACGCCCAGTAACGCGTCGCGTGAGCGCAGTCACCGAGGAGGCGTCCGGCACGGCGTAAGTTCAGTGCCATGCCGGCGATGCTCATCCCGAGCGGTCGGACCCGCCGTTCGCGACCCAGGACATTTTCGATCGTGAAGACGTTTGTGGCGGCGACCATCGTCGCCACGGCTGCGGGCGTGGTGCTCCACTACGCATCCCTGCCCAACTTCGGGCGCCCCTTCGAAGGTCTGCCTCCGATGGATGTGGGGTTCGCCTACCACACCGCGGTTGCCGATGGCGCCCCCCCGGGCCAGCTCGCGGCGCTGCGCGGACAACGCGCCGCTGCGCTCGCCCACAACTGCAGCAATGCGCCGCGGGTCCGCATCAACACCTTGCTCGACTCCTTTCCCGAGTGGGACGACGGGATGCTCTCCGCCGCCGCATGCCGGCGCGTGGCCCCGTGGATGACACCCGCGCAGGTCCGGGCGGCGCTCGGGCCGCCGCGCCACATCGTGCCGTCGCTCGACGGCCTGCGGCCGGTCGAGCAGTGGCTCTATCCCACGGTCTCGGTATTCTTCTGGGACGGGCACGTCCGAAGCTGGCAATAGCCGCACGGGCAGCAGCCCGGACGCGCCGGATCGACACCACCCCATAACCCGAGGAGTGCCGCCCATGAACGAGGAGGCATTCAACCTATCGCTGCGCAAGTTGCTCAAGCAGTTCGGGGTCACCGCCCAGCGCGAGGTCGAGCGCGCGGTCGACGCCGGAATCAAATCGGGCGCGATCCGCGGCATCGAATCGCTGCCGGCGCGCGCCACGATGACGATCGCCGGCCTCGACGCGGAGATCGTCGTCGAGGGCCGCATCAACCTCGGGTGAGCACCGCCGCGTGACGCCGTTCGTCAAGCGCACGGACGTGGCGCTGGGCGGCGCGCGCACCTTGCCGGGCCGGTATTTCAGCTCGCCGGAAATTTTTGCGGAGGAGGAAGAGCGGATCTTCGCCCGCCGCTGGCTCTGCGTCGGCCGCGCGGCCGAGCTCGAGGCCGCCGGTGAGTACCTGCTCCAGGAGGTGGGGCCCGACAGCGTGATCGTGCTGAGGGACCGGGCCGGCGCGATCAGAGCCTTCCACAACGTTTGCCGGCATCGCGGCACCCGCCTCTGCGAGGCGCCGCGCGGCCGACTCGGCGCCACGATCCAGTGCCCCTACCACGGCTGGACCTGGTCGCTCGACGGACGGCTCGTGGCGGCGCCCTCGGCCGAAACGATCGAGAATTTCGAGCCGGGGGACTGGCCGTTGCATCCGGTGGCGAGCGCGGCTTGGGAGGGGTTCGTCTTCATCAATCTCGCCCGCGACCCGGAGCCCTTCGAAAACGCGTTCGCGCCGGTGCTCACCCGCTTCAGCCGGTTCCGCCTGCCGCGTCTCGTGCCGGCGCGCCGAACGACCTACGATGTGGCCTGCAATTGGAAGCTCATCCTCCAGAACTACTCCGAGTGCTATCACTGCCCGACGGTCCATCCGCCGCTCGTCAAGCTCTCGCCGCCCACGAGCGGCGAGAATGACCTCGTGAGCGGGCCCTTTCTCGGCGGCTACATGGAGATCGTGGAGGGCTGCGAGAGCCTCTCGCTCAGCGGTCGCGCGGCCGGGCTGCCGGTCGGACCGCTCCCCCCGGAGGACCGGCACCGGGTGTACTACTACTCGCTCTTTCCCAACCTGCTCCTGAGCCTCCACCCCGACTATGTCATGTACCACGCGGTGTGGCCGGAGGCGCCTGGACGGACCCGGGTGGTGTGCGAATGGCTGTTTGCGCCCGAAACTCTGGGCGACGCGCGTTTCTCGCCCGATGACGCGGTCGAGTTCTGGGATCAGATCAATCGGCAGGACTGGCACATCTGCGAGCGCGCGCAGCTCGGGGTACAGTCGCGCGCCTACAGTCCGGGGCCCTACTCTCGGCGCGAGGGGCTCGCGGCCGGCGTCGATCGCGAGGTGCTCATGGCCCTGGGGCGCGTGGCAGAATAGCGCTTCGCATCGCGCAGGATTTCGCGGGCCGCGTTGTAACCGCAGGCGCCCATCACCCCGCCACCCGGATGAGTTGCGGCGCCGCAGAGATAGAGGTTCCGGATCGGCGTGCGGTAATCGGCGTAGCCGGGGACGGGGCGCAGGAACGAGAGGCTCGAGAGCGTCATCGCCCCTTGCATGATGTTGCCGCCCGTGAGCCCGAAGCGCGCCTCGAGGTCCTTCGGCGTGAGCACCTGCCGCGCCGTCACGCTCCGCGCAAAGTTCGGCGCGTAGTCGTTCATGATCTCGATGCAGCGGTCCGCGTAGCGCTCCTTCCAGTAGTCGTGCGACCCCTCGCGCACCTCGTACGGGAAATACTGGGTGAACATCGACATCACGTGGCGACCTGGCGGCGCCACGGTGTCGTCGAGCACCGACGGGATCGTCGCCTCGATGACCGGGTGGCGCGAGGGCCGGCCGTGCTTCGCGTCGTCGTACGCCTCCTCGATGTAGGCGAGCGTGGGGCAGAGGTGAATGGTGCCGCGGTGCTGCGGGCCCGGCGCGGCACCGGGCAGGCATGAGAAGTCCGGCAACTCGCTCAGCGCGAGGTTGATCTTGCAGCTCCCGCTCGCATAGTCGATGGCGCGCACCGCCGCGGCGAAATCGGCCGGGAGCTCCGCCGGGTCGAGCAGCCGGAGAAACGTGGTGTGCGCGTCGGCCCCGGACGCCACCCGCGTTGCGGAAATCTTGCTGCCGTCGGCAAGCACGACGCCCGTGGCCACCCCGTCGCGCACGGCGATCTGCGCCACCGAGCTCCCCGTCCGGATGTCCGCGCCGTGCTCGCGCGCCGCCGCGGCAATGGCCTGGCTGATCCCGCCCATGCCTCCCCGCACGTAGCCCCATACGCCGCGCGCGCCGTCGCACTCGCCCATCACGTGGTGAAAGAGCACGTACGCCGTGCCCGGCATCGACGGCGAGGCCATCGCCCCGATGATCGCGTCGGTGGCGAGAGTGACCTTGAGCTGCTCCGACTCGAACCAGCGGTCGAGGATGGGCTGCGCGGCGCCGGTGAGGATTTCGGCGGCGCGCGGCGCGTCGGGCCCGAGGCGTCGGAAGCCCCACGCGAGCCGCGCGAGCTGTGCCAGGTCGCGGGGGTGATACGACCAGGGATTGGGGGGCGGCCGAAGCAACGTCGGCTCGATGAACGCGGCCACCCGCTCGAGCATCGCCTCGTAGGCCGGTAACGCCTCTGCGTCGGCGGCCGAGAATTTCGCGACCTCGCGGCGGGTGAGCGCCTTGTCGGGGCCGAGCAGGAGGTAGCGCTGATCGGGGAAGGGCGTGAACGACGAGGGATTCCGCGGCAGCATGGCAAAGCCGTGCCGCTTGAGCTCAAGATCGCGGATCACCTCGGGACGGAGCAGGCTGTTGACGTAGGCGCCGGTCGACACTTTGAAGCCGGGCCAGAGTTCTTCCGTGACGCACGCGCCGCCCAGCACCTCGCGCCGCTCGAGCACGAGCACGCGAAGTCCTGCGCGGGCGGCGTAAGCAGCGGTGACCAGCCCGTTGTGCCCGGCGCCGATTACAATGAGGTCGTATGTCGCCGTATCGTGTGTCGAAATCATCAAAACGCCGACCCGGAAGCGAGTCGGCGGAATTGTAGGCGCGCCCGCGCGGAGGCGGTAGCGACCGGCGGGCGCGGATCCCGCGCCCGCCCAGGCCTAATAGACGCCGGCGCTCGAATTCGCCAATTGATTCTCGATCGTGAAGCGGATGAACTGCCCGGAGTGGATCGTCAGCCGGTCGGTCGTGAGCCCGCCGGGGCTCCCGATCGGGTGGGCCTGGAGCTGAAAGTCCCCGCTGTCGCTCAGGTAGGCTGCGGGAATGTTGAACGTCTGCTCGCTAAAGCCGTTCACGAAACCGATGCGCTGCGAGATACCGCCGCTCAGCACGTACACCGCTGCATCGGCCCAGCCGTGATTGGCGACATCGACCTGGATCGGCGCCCCGGCGGCGAGGGCGCCGCCGAAGGCGAGCGGATCGGGGTTGCGCGCGCATGCCGGGCCGGCGGCCATGACCGCAGCGAAACTCGCGAGGGCAGCAAGTCCATGGAGGGGTCGCATATTTTTTCTCCTGCGCCTGCGTTTATGCATCGACCAACGTCGCCAAGGTAAGCCGGGGGCCGCCGGGTTGCCATGCGCCACGCTGCCGCCGCGCGGTGAGGCAGCGCACGCGCAGCTATCTTTGGGCGCCGCGCGCGAACGTGGCGGAATCGGCAGACGCGCAGGACTTAGGATCCTGTCCCGCAAGGGGTCCGGGTTCGACTCCCGGCGTTCGCATGCGAAGGGCGGTAGAGGCGGTAAGGACGTACCCTCTTTACCGCCATTTTTCCGGCGCCGGCAGGCATGGAAGCTGCTGAAAGTATTTGCGTCCGCGTCGTATGGTGCCGGCAGCGATGACTGAACGGCGTCGCGCGGACGAACTCCTTGATTCTCTCGAACAATTGTTGTCGTAGTACGGCGCTAGTCGTGGCCTGATCACCACACGCACCCAGGGCGGGGGCGGTAGTGGAGCGCTGGGACTTCGGGCAGGATAGGTGTAACGGTGTCGGAGCCGGCGTTCCGCGCGGACAACCCGCGCGAGGCGGTGACTCAGGCGATACACGCCGAACAATCCGGCGTGACGCAGCGCGCCGATGTTTCCCTGATGCAACGCTCGCCGCGGCCGGGCGCACGCCGCACCGGCATTCTCCACGTCCACAGCACCTATTCCCACGACGGGCGCGATTCCATCGCCCGGCTGCGCGCGCTGGCGCTCACGCGAGGCATCGGGTTCGTCGGTCTCACCGATCACGCCGAAGACCTCGACGCCCAGCGGTTTGCCGAGCTCTGCCGCGAATGCAGGGAGCAATCCGACTCGGCTGTGCGGATCATCCCCGGGCTCGAGTTCCGCTTTGCCGGGTTCCGCGGCCTCCACCTCCTCGCGTTCGGGCTCCGCGAATGGATCGCGCCGGCCACGCCGGAAGAGTTCGTGGCGCTCGCCCGCTCGCGCGCCGACTTCCTTGCGCTGGCCCACCCCAAGCTCTGCCGGGCCGAGCCGCCAAGGACGGTCCTGACGGGCGTGGATGCGGTGGAGGTCTGGAACGCTGCCTACAACACCAGGTACCTCCCCGACCCCAAGGCCATCGCGCTCTTGAGGCGCATTCGGCGCGAACGGACCAACGTGGTCGGGTTTGCCGGCCTGGACCAGCACGACGGCAGCAACGACCGCCAGACCCGCGTCGTCCTCGACCGTCCGGACGCCGAACCCCTCGACGAGCTCCGCGCGGGGCGCTTCACCAACGAGGGCCGCACCATGCGGTTCTCGGGTGCCACCGCATGGGACCCGGTTCGTCTCGGGCTGCTGTACGCGGTGCGCGCCATCTACGACCGGGTCGAGCGGTTCCAGGACCGCGCCGCGCGCGCGCGCAGCACCCGCCTCGCGCGGCGCGCGGCACTGCTCGCCAAGGCCGGGGCGCTCAACACCGAGCGCGCCGCGCCCGCGGATCCGCTCGCCGCATACCGCCGCCGGCTGCTCGAGGCAGAGGCTCGGGAGGACGCGCAGCAACGACGGTAAAGCGGTAGAGGCGTTAGGGACGCCCCTACCGCCTTTCCGCTTTCCCGCCCTTCCCGCTTAGATTCCTGCCCATGGCGGACATCTTAGTCGAAAAAACCTCCGAAGACGCCGCGTCCAAGTCGCTCCACGTCACCGTGCCGGTGGATCGGGTGCGCCAGGCGGAGACCCGGGCGGTCCAGTACTTCGCGCGGCGCGCGCGGCTGCCGGGGTTCCGGCCGGGCAAGGCGCCGGAGGGTGTCGTGCGCAAGCGATACACCGACGCCATCCGGCAATCGGTGCTCGAGGAAATCATTCGTGAGAGTTGGGAGACAGCCCGCAACAGCGAATCGCTCCAGCCCGTCGCCGATCCCTCCATCCGGAATCTCAAGTTCGAGGAAGGGAGGCCCGTCGAGTTCGAGCTTCTGGTCGAGGTGCGGCCCGAGCTCAACCTCGCGCGCACCGGCGGCTTCCGGGTGACGCGCCCGGCGGCCACCGTGACCGATGCAGCGGTCGACGAGCAACTTGAGCAGTTGCGCGAGGAGAAGGCCGCATGGCTTCCGGTCGAGGGAATGAAGCCGGTGCCGGGCCAGCTCGTGCGCGTGGACGTCGTGCCGCTCGACCAGGAGCCGAGCGCCACCTCGCAGCCATACTCCGTAATCCTCGGCCAGGGGCAGGCGATTCCCGATCTCGAAGAGAAGATCATGACGCTTCTCCCCGGGGAGAGCGTGGATGCCGAGGTGCGCTTTCCCGACGACCATCCGGACGCGAGCCGGCGGGGACAGACCCGGCGGGTGCGCGTCACGCTGCACGAGGTGAAGCGCCAGGAGCTTGCTCCGCTCGACGACGCCTTCGCGCGCGAGGTAGGCGAATTCGAGGACCTCGCTGGCCTGCGTGCCGCCGTGCGAGCCGACCTCGAGCGTGCCGCCGAGCATGAAGCCGATGCGAGCGTGCGCCAGCAGCTCATCAAGCAGGTGGTCGACGCCAACAACGTCCCGGCGCCGGAATCGCTGGTCCACCGCTTCCTCCATGCTTACGCGGACATGTACAAGGTTCCGCCCGACCAGCTCGCGGGGTTCGAGGCGCAGTTCCGGCCGGTTGCCGTGAGCCAGGTGCAACGCGACCTGGTGCTCGAGACGCTCGCCACGCAGCAGAACCTGCGGGCCACCGAGGCCGACCTCGATCAGCGCATTGCGAGCATGGCGGCGGCACGGAATCTGCCTGCGGGCGAGTTGTACGCGACCCTGCAGAAGGCCAACCGGCTGCCCGAGCTCGAGCGCTCCCTCACCGAGGAGAAGATGTTCGAGTTTCTCCTCCAGCAGTCCACCGTTGAAGAGGCAGGGGCTTGAATGGCCACGCTGTATCCACCGTACATCATCGAGCGATCGAGCCGCGGAGAGCGGACCTACGACATCTTCTCCCGGCTGCTGATGGACCGCATCGTCTTCCTCGGTGCGCCGATCAACGATGACGTCTCCAACATCATCATCGCGCAGCTGCTCTTTCTCGAGGCGGACAACCCCGAGAAGGACATCTACCTGTACATCAATTCGCCGGGCGGCATCGTCTCCTCCGGCATGGCGATCTACGACACGATGCAGCACCTCCGCGCGCCGGTGAACACGATCTGCATGGGCATGGCGGCTTCGATGGGCTCATTCCTGCTCGCGGCGGGCACCAAGGGTCGGCGGAGCGCCCTGCCCCACTCGCGGATCATGATCCACCAGCCGTCGGGCGGCGCGCAGGGCACCGCGGCCGACATCGAGATCCAGGCCCGCGAGATCCTGTACCTCCGCTCCAAGCTCAACAAGCTGTACGCCGAGCACACCGGCCAGTCGGTCGAGACGATCGAGCGCGACATGGACCGCGACCGCTTCATGAGCGCCGAGGAAGCCAAGGCGTACGGCCTCATCGACAGCGTGTTCACGCCGCGGCGGGAGCTGGTGCCGCACGACGGCAACGGACACGAGACTTGACGCTCCCGCGGGCGGCGGCCAGTTTTCCGGCCGGCCCTCCGAACCTTTCCACCTGAGCACGACCCGGCGTCATGTCGAACGACAAGCATCTTCGGTGCTCCTTCTGCGGGAAGTCCAAGGACTCGGTCCGGAAATTCATCTCCGGCCCGTCGGTTTACATCTGCAACGAGTGCATCACGCTCTGCAATGAGATCCTGGCCGAGGATGAAGAGCGCGAAGTCGCCGACAGCATCACCCAGGTTCCGACGCCGCAGGAAATCAAGGACGTCCTCGACCAGTACGTGATCGGGCAGGAGCGGGCCAAGCGGACGCTGGCTGTCGCAGTGTACAACCACTATAAGCGCATCAACGCCTCGGGCAGCCGGGAGGCCGAGGTCGAGCTGGACAAGTCCAACATCCTGCTGCTGGGTCCGACCGGCGTCGGCAAGACGCTGCTCGCGCAGACGCTCGCCCGCATTCTCGACGTCCCCTTCACCATCGCCGACGCCACCACGCTCACCGAGGCGGGCTACGTGGGTGAAGACGTGGAGAACATCCTGGTTCGGCTGCTCCAGGCCGGCGACTTCAACGTCGCCGAGTGCGAGCGCGGCATCGTCTACATCGATGAGATCGATAAGATCGCCCGGAAGAGCGAGAACCCGAGCATCACGCGCGATGTGTCGGGCGAGGGGGTGCAGCAGGCGCTGCTCAAGATTCTCGAGGGCACCGTGGCGTCGGTGCCGCCCCAGGGCGGCCGCAAGCATCCGCAGCAGGAATACATCCAGATCAACACCAAGGACATCCTGTTCATCTGCGGCGGCGCGTTCGACGGGCTGGAGAAGATCATCCAGGCCCGTACCGGCCGGCAGCAGATCGGCTTCAGCACCGACGGCAATGGCCGGGGCCACGAGCCGGACAAGCAGAACCCCTACGCCGACGTCGAGCCGGACGACCTCCTCCGGTTCGGGCTCATCCCCGAGCTGGTGGGCCGGCTGCCGGTCGTGGTGGCGCTCGAGGCGTTGGACGAGAACGCGCTGATGCGGATCCTGGTGGAGCCCAAGAACGCGCTCACCAAGCAGTACCGGAAGCTCTTCGAGCTGGAGAACGTGGGGCTCACCTTCGACAACGAGGCGCTCCGCGCCGTGGCGCAGAAGGCGCTCAAGCGCGGCACCGGCGCGCGCGGGCTCCGCTCCATCCTCGAGACGATGATGACCGACATCATGTTCGACCTGCCCACGCGGGACGACGTGCGCGAGGTCATCATCACCCGGGAGTCGATCAACGAATCGGTCACCCCGATGATCGTCACCGAGCGCGCGCGCACCAAGCGGGAGGCTTGAGCAACCCGCTCGCCGGCCTGCCGATCGAGTTCGTCGGCTCCTTTCCCGATCCCCTTACACCGTTCGTTCCGCCGCTGCCGGAGGTCGCCCTGATCGGGCGATCCAACGTCGGCAAGTCGAGTCTGCTCAACGCCCTGGTGGGGCGCCCGGGGCTCGCGCGGGTGAGCGGAACGCCGGGCAAGACCACTCTGCTCAACGCCTTCAGACTGCCCGCGTTTTATCTGGTGGATTTGCCCGGCTACGGCTTTGCGCGGGCGAGCAAGGCGGCGCGCGCGGGCTACGCCCGCCTCGTCAACGGCTACCTTCGCGAGCGCCCGCGCCTGGCCGGCGTGGTCTGGCTGCTCGACGCGCGCCACGCACCGTCGGCGCAGGACCTCGCGATGCAGGCGCTGCTCATCGAGAGCGGGCGCCCGGTGCTCGCGGCGCTCACCAAGGCTGACAAGCTGGGCCGGGGCGCGCAGCGCGCGCGGGCAAGCGCGCTTGCCCGGGATCTCGGCCTGCCCGACGACCAGGTGCAGCTCACGAGTGCCCGGCTCGGCGAGGGGCTGGGTGAGCTGGGATCGGCGATCGTGGAGCTGGTGCGGAGAGCGGCGTAGCGGGCGCACGCCGCTCGAGCGCCCCTAGAAGTCCGCGCCGATGGTGAGGTAAAAGCTCCGCCCGGGCGAGGGCAGAATGCCCGGCCCCGGATACTCGTCGGTGCGGCGGGTGAAGTAGCGTTCGTCGGTCAGGTTGTTGACGCCGGCGCCGAGCGTGTAGCGGGGGCCCACGCGCATCTGGCCCGATACATCGAGCAGCGCGTACGCCGGCACGAGCCCCACGTTGGCATCGTTGCCACCGATCGTGTTGTTCGCGTCCCCGAACGCCTGGCTCACCGTCGAAAGCTGCACCGCGCCCGATGCCGACCCGCGCGCGTAGCGTGCGCCCACCCGATTCACGTACTTCGGCGCGTACTCCACCCGGTTGCCGGCGAATTCGCCTTCGACATACCTGGCATCGGTGAAGGCGAACGCGTCGAAGAGCGACAGCTCGGCGATCGGACTCAGCTCGATGTAGCTCTCGACGCCGCGGTGCACGCTGGTCGCCACGTTGGTGCGGAGCGTGAACGGCGTACCGTCCGGGTCGGTAGCCGAGACGAGCCCGATGCGATCGCCGTACTCGATGCGGAAGAGGCCGACGTCGAACCTGAGCAGCGAGCCGAGCGTGCCGCGCCAGCCCAGGTCCGCGGTCATGCCGCTCGCGTCGTGCAGGTTGGGATCGATGCGGCTCACCGTGGCAAACGGCGTGAGCGACGAGTACTCGATCGGGCGGTACGAGCGGGAGATGCTCCCGTAGAGCGACGTCGTGGGCGTGGTGCGGACCTCGGCCGCCACGCCGGGCAGCGCAAAGGTCCGGCTCCGGGCAAGTCCCGAAAACGTGGTGTCGGTGTAGCCGGTCGCGGAGGAGCGGAGGTACTCGAACCGGATACCCGGCGTCACCGTGACGCGTTCGCCCAGGCGCACGAGCTGCTCGACGTGAGCCGCCAGATTGGTGTTGTAGAACTGAATGTCTTTCTCAAACGGCCCGCCGTAGAGGCCGAGGTCGAAGTCGGACCCGGTCGAGCCCGGCCCACCGCTCTGCCGGTGCATCCGGCCGGTGAAGGCGCGCACACCGGCGGCAAAGGTGCCGGTGCGGCCCAGAAGCGGGAACGAGTACGCGAGGCGCGACTCGAGCGTCGCGTTGGTGAACCGCTCACGCTCGACTTCGCGCGGAACGAACTGGCCGGTGCTTGGGTCCACGGCGTCCACGGCGCCGGCGCCGCCGTCTTCGTTGCGCCAGACGAGGTAGCGCTGGCTCAGGTTGCCCCACGCCGTCGTATGCAGGGTCAGGTTGGGATTGGGCGAGTAGTCGGCCGTGAGCGCGAGGATGTTCCAGGGACTCCCGAGCCAGTTGCGGAAGCGGAAGGAGCTGCGCGGGTCGGCGGCAAACTCCGCGTTGGTGAGCCCGCCCGGCATCCGGATGCGGTTGCGGAACAGCGTGTACTCGGCGCCCAGCCTCCAATTATGCGACGGCCGCCAGCGGATGCGGCCGAAGCCGGTGATCTGCCGCGTCGAATTGTTGGGGCGCCAGCCGTCCTGGGTCCGCGCCTGGAGAAAGCCGTAGTACGTGACCGACCCGGCGCCACCGCCGACATCGGCAAAGCCGTTCAGCGTCTCGAAGCTGCCGCCGGTGAGCCGGGTCCGGATCTCAGGCGGCCCGGGCACGCCGTCGCGGATCACGTAGTTTACCATGCCGCCGAACTGGGAACCGAAGTCGAGCGACGACGCGCCGCGCACGAGCTCGACCCGGTCGAGCGCTTCGGCGGGCGGAAGGAAGTACGTCTCGGGATAGCCGTACGGATCGGCCGCGATGTTGTAGCCGTCCTGCCGAACGTTTACCTCGACCGACTGCGTCGGGTTGAGCCCGCGGAAGCCGATGCCGTTCGACGGGAATCCGGCACCTTCGGTTTCCGCGACGGTGAGCCCGGGCACGCGGCCCAGGATCTGGCGGGAGACATTTTGCGCCGCGTTCACGTCGAGCGAGTCGAGTGCCAGCACCTCGGTCTTCTTGCCGGCGTAGATCGCGCCGCCGCTCACGTCGTCCATTCGGCCGACCGCGTGCTCCGGCCGGCGCCGAGCGGGCGCGTCGGTCGTGACGCTGAGATCGGCAAGCCGCTGCACCGCGCGCGCGAGGGCGACGTCGACGTGCGCCGATTCGCCGGCGGTCACCTGAACCTTCGTCTGCACCGGTGCCAAGCCTATGGCATTGACCGAGAGGCGGTAGGAGCCGGGGGCGACGTTTTCGATGCGGAAGTGACCGGTGCTGTCGGTACGGGCTGCCGCGACGGTGCGGTCGAGCACCACTTCCGCGTCGCTGACCGCGCCGGTCGGACCGCTCACCACGCCCTCGATGGCGCCGGGCGCCGGCTGCTGCGCGGGTCGCTGCGCCAGCGAGTGTGCGGGGCGCGCAAGGGTGATCGCTGCGGCGGCGAGGAGCGTTGCGAGACGGTCGAGTCGGCGCATCGACTGGAGTTGATTGAGTGAGAATGAAACTCAACTGCAAGTATATTCCCTAACAACGTATTCCCCATTCCCTTGCCTGTCAACTCGCCACCCGCCGAAATTGCTGACACACTTCTGGGAACCGGCCGCGTGCAGCTCCCATTTCAATCCCGCCCCGCCTCCGCCTCCGCCCCGGCCCTCGCCTTTGCGGCCGCGGGCGCCATCGCCGGCTGCCTGCTGCTCGCGCTCGCTGCGTCAGGCACGGGCGGAGCCGCTCGCGTGGTGCTCGCACTCGTCGGCGCCGCCCTCGTGGCCGGCGGAGCCGCGGCCTTTGCGTACCGGCACTGGACCCACGCTCAGGCGGCCGATGCGCGCCGCGACGCCGCCGCGAGCCAACTCGACCGCCGCATCAGCGAGCTCTTCTCCCTCCAGGAGCTGAGCTTCGTCCTCTCCGAATCCATCCAACTCGACCGCATCGCCGACCAGGTGGCCCGCTATGCGTCGCGCTTCCTGCAAGCTGACGGCGCGCTCGTGGCCCTCGCCGACGATGCCGAAGCTGGACGGCTGCGCGTTGCGGCTGCCGTAGGTTCGCTCGCGCGCTTTCAGGGCCGCCTCGCTGAGCCGTCCGACACGGCGCTCGTGCAGCACGCGATTGCGCTCGAGCGGATCCAAGTGGCCCAGGGCGTGGCCGCTCCGAACGTCCACCTGCTCGGCGGGATCACGGTGCGCTCGGCGGCCGTCGCCCCGCTCCGGGCGCAGGGCGTGAGCCTGGGTGCGCTCGCGGTGGTCGACCGGCGCGAGGGGCCGTTCACCACCGAAGACCTCTGGCTCCTCTCGACGGTGGCGACGCAGACCTCGGTCGTGGCCGCCAACGGCCGGCTGTTCGAGATGGTCCGGCGCAGCACCGAGGCGTGGGAAACGGCCTTCAACGCCCTCGCCGAGGGGATCGCCGTGGTGGGCAACGACGGCACGGTGATTCGGGCGAATCGCGCCCTTGCCGCGCTTGCCGGCGTGGGCGAGGCGGAGCTGGTCGGCCGCAACTTTTTCGAAATCGTGGGTGGCTCGGCGGAACTGAAGGACGGGCTCTTGCAGCGTGCCGCCGGCCCCGAGCGTCCGGCGCCGGTCGAGGTGCGGCGCGAGCGCGACCGGCACACGTTGCGGCTCACCGCCGCGCCGATCGCCGGCTCGGCCATGGGGGGCGCGGCCGTGATCCTGGTCGAAGATGTGACCGAGCAGCGCGCGCTCGAGGCTCAGGTGATCCAGAACGAGAAGATGGCGCTGGTGGGCCAGCTCGTGTCGGGCGTGGCGCACGAGCTCAACAACCCGCTCACCTCGATCGCCGGGCTCGCGGAGCTGCTGCTCGAGCCCAACCGCCTGCCCGAGGCCCCGCGCGAGCACCTGCGCGTGATCCACGAGCAGGCCGAGCGGGCGAGCCGCATCGTGCGGAACCTGCTCACCTTTGCGCGGAAGGGGACGCCGGAGAAGACCGCCGTCGATTTGAACGACGTGGTCGCGCGCACCTCGCTGCTCGTCGCGTACGAGCTCGAGCTGCGCGGCATCGAGCTGGACGCGCGCCTCGCGCCGGCGCCCGTGTTAGTGCTGGCCGACCGCTATGAGCTGCAGCAGGTACTCCTCAACCTGCTCACCAACGCCGTGCAGGCCGTGAGCGAGCTCGCGCCGGGCCGCGCGCGCCGGATCACGCTCGTCACCGCCGGCAGCGACAGCCGCGCGGAGCTGCGCGTGGCCGACACCGGACCGGGCGTGCCAGCCGCGCACGTGCCGCATCTTTTCACGCCGTTCTTCACGACCAAGGCGCCGGGCCACGGCACCGGGCTCGGGCTATCGCTGAGCTACGGATTGATCGAGTCGCACGGCGGACGTCTGGATTACGGCCCGGCACCGGAAGGCGGCGCCGAATTCGTCGTCACGCTGCCGGCGCACGAGGGCGGCGCACTGGAGCGGGCGCAGGCGGCTGGTGCCGCGGGGACCGCCGAGGGTGGCCGGCGTCGGATCCTCGTGGCAGACGACGATGTTGGCGTGCAGCGGACGGTGGGCGCGCTGCTCGCTCCCGACGGCCACATCATCGAAGCGGCGCGCACGGGTGAGCAGGCCCTGCGGCTCGCGCGCGCGCAATCCTACGATCTGGTGATCGCCGATGGTCAGCTCACGGCCGACGGCAGCCGCTCGTTCGTGCGCGCGCTGCTCGAGCTCCGGCCCGAGTGGCGCGAACGCCTGGTCGTGACCGGAGATCCGCGCGCCTCGGGGGCACATTCGGCTGCCGTGATCCACTGGATGGCCAAGCCGTTCAACCTGCGCGATCTGCGCGCGCTGGCGGGACGCATCCTGGAGGGCTAGGATGGATCCCTACATCCAGCTTCCATTGACTTGACGAGGCGATCATGGCCGAGCCGAAGATCATCGCGGTGATAGGTGCGACGGGCGCGCAGGGCGGCGGACTGGTCCGCGCGATTCAGGCGGACCCGGGCGGCGGGTTCCGGGCGCGGGCCATCACCCGCAACACTGATTCTGAGAAGGCGCGCGCGCTCGCCAAGCTGGGCGCGGAAGTGGTGGCGGCCGACGTCGACGATCCCGCCAGCGTGCGGCGCGCATTCGACGGCGCGTACGGCGCGTTCTGCGTGACGTTTTTCTGGGATCACTTTTCGCCCGAGCGCGAAGCCGCCGAGGCGAAGACGATGGCGACGGCAGCGAGGGATGCCGGGGTTCAGCACGCCATCTGGTCGACGCTCGAGGACACCCGGATCCTGGTCCCACTCAGTGACAACAGGATGCCAACCCTCATGGAGCACTACAAGGTGCCGCACTTTGATGCCAAGGGCGCGTCGAACCACTACTTCACCGACCTCGGCGTGCCGGTGACCTTTCTGCTCACGTCGTTCTATTGGGAGAACTTCATCTACTTCGGCTCGGGCCCGAAGCCCGGGCCGGATGGGACGCTGCTGCTCACGATGCCGATGGCCGACAAGCGCCTCGCGGGCATCGCTTCGGAGGACATCGGCCGGTGCGCCTACGGCATTTTCAAGGCCGGCCGCAGGTATATCGGCAAGACCGTCGGTATCGTGGGCGAGTTCCTGACGGGGACGCAGATGGCGGCGTCGCTCGGGAAGGCGCTCGGCCGCGAGGTGCGCTACAACGCGGTGTCGCCGGCGACGTACCGGGGGTTCGGGTTTCCGGGCGCCGAGGATCTCGGCAACATGTTCCAGTACTACGCCGAGTTCGAGCCGGAGTTCATGGCGTCGCGCGACCCCGGCGTGTCGCGCGCGCTGAATCCCGCGTTGCAGACCCTCGATGAGTGGCTCGCCGAGAACAAGGAGCGGATTCCGCTCGAGTGAGCGCGGCGCGGCCCGGCGCCGCCTACGGGCGGACGGCGAACCCGCGCGACCTGAGATAGGCGCGCGCTTCGGGAATAGTCGAGCCCGCGAAGTGAAAGATCGAGGCGGCGAGCACGCCATGTGCTCCCGCCTCGAGTGCGTCTGCCAGATGGGCGAGCGACCCGGCGCCGCCCGACGCGATCACCGGAATCCGCACCGCGGCGGCCGCAGTCTCGAGGAGCGGCAGGTCGTAGCCCAACTGCGTGCCGTCGCGGTCCATCGAGGTCAGCAGGATTTCGCCGGCGCCGAGGCGCTCCAGCTCGCCGATCCACTCGACGGCCTCGCGCGGCGTCGGTTCCCGGCCGCCCGTCACCATCACCGTGAGCTTTCCGTCGACCCGCTTCACGTCGACCGCGGCCACGATGCACTGCGAGCCGAAGCTCGCGGCGAGCCGGTCGACCAGCGAGGGGTCACGCACCGCGGCGGTGTTGACGGCGATCTTGTCGGCGCCGGCGCGGAGTGCACGGCCGGCGTCGTCCACCGACCGGATGCCGCCGCCCACGGTGAACGGGATGAAGATGCTATCCGCCACCCGGCTTACCATGTCGAGCGTGGTGCGACGGTCTTCGTGGCTTGCGGAGATGTCGAGGAAGACCAGCTCGTCGGCGCCTTCGGCGTCGTACCGCGCGGCTTGGGCGACGGGATCGCCGGCGTCACGCAGCGACTCGAAGTGCACGCCCTTCACCACCCGTCCCCCCGCCACATCGAGGCAGGGGATGATCCGGCGCGCGAGCATGCGACCTTACGCGCCGCGCCGGCCGCCGCCCACGCGGAGCACGTCCTCCACCGCGCCCGCGTCGCCACCGCCGAGCAGGACGAGGACATCGTCCACGGCGCGCCGCTCGCGCGGCCAGGTGAACCGCTGCCGGGCCGCATCGGGCGTGAGCCAGGCCGACGCATCGTGCTCGCGCCCGAGCCGCGCGGCGGCGGCCGCCTCGACGAACGCGGCGAACACCGGCACCAGCGCCACCTCGTCGATCCGGTGCTGATAGAACAGCTCCACCCGGCTCAGGTTGTAGAGCCGGAGCGGCGCGAAGCCGGTCTCTTCCGTGAGCTCGCGCCGCGCCGCGTCGGCCGGGGTCTCACCGGCCTCGATGTGGCCGTGCACCGTCTCCCAGGAGCCCGGGCAGCGCCCGCCGGGCGCGCGCCGGAGTGCCAGCAGCTCGAGTCCGGCGGCAGCGGCGCGGACCACGTACACATCGACCAGCGACACGCGGGTCGTGGTCACGGAGTCCATCCGGCGAACGCGGCGAGGAGGGCGACGCCGGCGCGCTGCGATTTCTCCGGGTGGAACTGCGCGCCGAGCACGTTGTCGCGACCGACGAGCGTGGGGAACGCGTAGTCGTAGTCCGCCGTGGCGAGCACCTCGTCGTCAGGCAGTTCCGCGGGGTGGTAGCTGTGCACGTGGTAGTAGAACTCCCCATCGGGCAGCGCGGCGCACACGAGCGCATGCTTTCGCCCGGCATCCGTCGGCGTCACCCGGGCCCATCCCACGTGCGGGATCGGCAGATCCACGGCAAGGCGGCGGACGCGTCCCGGCAGGAGTCCCAAGCCGCGCGCGGCCGGCGCCTCCTCGCTTTCGCTGAAGCAAAGCTGCATGCCGAGGCAGATGCCGAACACAGGGCGTCCGGCGCGCGCCACCTCGCGCACCGCGTCGCCCAGCCCTGAGTCGCGGAGATTGCGCGAGCCCTGGCCGAAGTGGCCGACGCCGGGAATCACCACGCGGTCCGCGGCACGCACCCGGGCCGGGTCGGTAGTGAGCTCGGCCGGATGGCCGCCAGCGGCAAGCGCCCGCACGACGCTGCGCAGGTTGTTCACCCCGTAGTCCACCACCGCGATCACAGGACGCCCTTGGTCGACGGGATGCCCTCGACGCGCGCATCGAGCTGCGTGGCGCCGTCGAGCGCGCGCGCGAACGCCTTGACCGCGGCCTCGACGATGTGGTGCGGGTTGTCGCCGCGGATGAGGTCGAGGTGACAGGTGAGCCCGGCGTTGAGCACGAGGGCGCGGAAGAACTCCGGCGTGAGAAACACGTCGTAGTCGCCCAGCATCTGCCACTTGGGGATGTCGATGTTGTACGAGAGAAACGGCCGGCCGGAGACGTCGACCACCGCCCGTACCAGCGCTTCGTCGAGCGGCACCAGCGCGTCGGCGTAGCGGCGGATGCCGGCGCGCGAGCCCAGCGCCCGCGCGATGGCCTGGCCCAGCGCGATGCCGGTGTCCTCGACGGTGTGGTGCCCATCGACGTGTAGATCGCCTTCGGCGACGATGCTCAGGTCGAGCAGCGCGTGCCGGCCGAGCGCCTCGAGCATGTGGTCGAAGAAGCCGATACCGGTGCGCGCCTCGACCTTGCCACGTCCGTCGAGGTCGAGCCGCACGCGGAGATCGGTTTCCTTGGTGGTGCGGGTGATGTCCGCCACGCGCGGCGCGGCGGCGCTCACGGGCCCCCCTCGAAAACCGCGGTGAGCGCCGCGACCACGGCGTCCATATCGTCCGGCGTGCCGATCGAGATGCGGAGGCACTCGGCCAATTCCGCCGCGGCGGACACGTCGCGCACGAGGATCCCGTGCTCCTCGACCAGGCGGCGGAACACCTCGGCCGCCGGCACCGCGTGGCAGCGGATGAGAACGAAGTTGGCGGCCGAGGGATACACGGTGAGGCCGCCGATGGCGCGGAGCCGCGCAACCGTCCGGTCGCGCGTGGCGACGATCTCACCGATCTGCGCTTCGCGCACCTCGGGATGCCGGAGCAGCACCTCGGCCGCGGCGAGCGTGATCGTGTTCACGTTGTAGGGGAGCTTGGCCTTGGCGATCTCGCGCGCGACGGCCGGGTGCGCGAGCGCCACGCCGAACCGGAGCCCGGCCGCACCATACGCCTTCGAGAACGTGCGCAGCACGACGACGCGCGGCGACGATGCAAGCAGTCCGAGCGCCGTGGGGCCGCCGAAATCCTGATACGCCTCGTCGCAGACGACGAGCGCGTCGGTGGCATCGAGGATGCGCTCCACGCCGTCGTCGGGGAGCGCGGAGCCGGTGGGGTTGTTGGGCGAGTTGAGCACGATGACGCGCGCCTGCTCGCGCACTGCCACGGCGATCAGCGACTCGATTCCGTAGCGAAACTCCGGGCCGAACGCGACGGGCACGTAGCGCCCGCCGAGCACGTTGGTGAGCAGCCGGTAGAGGGAGAATGTGGGCGTCGGAGCCACGACGCGGTCGCCGGCGTCGAGCGCCGTCGCGAGCGTCGCCTGGATCAGCTCGTTCGAGCCGTTGCCGGTGAGAATGCCGTCAGCCGGCCAGTCGTAGCGCGCGGCGAGTGCGGCGAGGAGGCTCGTCGGCGCGAACTCCGGGTAGCGGTTCCAGGGCAGCGCGGCCGCGCGGTCGAGGATCTCGCGCTTGAGCGCGGCCGGCAGGTCGTACGGGTTTTCGTTCTGGTTGAGCTTGCGGCGGGAGCCGGGCGCGGTGAGCGTGTAGGCCGCCTGGCCGCGCACGGCGGCCTTGATCTGCGCGAGACCGGCGCCGGCGTCGGTGAGCGGGGCTTTCATCGGCCGCGGCGGCCGAGGACGGCCTCCAGCCGGGACGCGAGGGAGCGCGCGCGGAACGGCTTGCTCAGGAAATCATCGGCGCCCAGGTCGAAGACGCGGACCTCATTATCCTCGTCTCCCTTGGCGGTGAGCACCACGACCGGGATCTCGCGGGTGGCGGGACGCGAGCGCAAGCGCGCGAGGACGTCATAGCCGTCGAGCCCCGGGAGGTTGAGGTCGAGCACGATGATGTCCGGGGCGCGGCGATCCACTTCGTCGAGCGCGCGCACGCCGTCCGCCGCCTCGTACACCGTGTAGCCCTCGCGCTCGAGCAGATCGCGCATTACGCGGCGCAACTGGTCCTCGTCGTCCACCAGCAACACCGAGATGCCGCGCCGACGCCCGTCAGCCTGCTCCGCCGGCTCGACCGGCTCGTCGAGCAGCTCCATCTCCATAGAGACGCCGGAGAGCGGGGGAGCCGGCGCCGGAGGGGCCGCGGAAACCGGGGCGGCCGGTCCGTTGCCGGGCGAAGCCGGCGCGTTGCGCCGCGGGCGTGGGGGTGCTGCCGGCACGGGAGCTTGGGCCGCGCGAGCGTCGGGCTCCGGCACGTCCGTGACCCGGAGCAACTCGTCCACGCTCGTCTCGCCGGATATCACGTGGCGCAGCGCGCTCTCCCAGAGGCTCCGCATCCCCCCCTTCCCGGCCAACTCCGCGACGCGGTCCGCGCCGGCGCCGGCGCCGATCTCCCGCTCGAGCTCGGGCGTCATCGTGAGCACCTCGACTACGCCGAAGCGGCCCTTGTATCCGGTCATAGTGCACTCGGGACATCCCACCGCGCGAAAGAGCGTGGTACCGGGCGGCAGGAGACGCGCCACCCGGTCCGGCGGCAGCTCGGTGCTCGGCGCCCGACACGAGGTGCAGAGTCGGCGGAGCAGCCGCTGCGCCACGACGCCGCGTAGCGCGGAGGCGATCTTGTACGCCTCGAGCCCCATGTCGAGCAGGCGGGTGACCGAGCTGGCCGCGTCATTCGTGTGCAGCGTCGAGAGCACCAGGTGGCCTGTCAGCGACGCCTGCAGCGCGATCTGCGCGGTTTCGCGGTCGCGGATCTCGCCCACCAGCAGCACGTCGGGGTCCTGCCGCAAGATCGACCGGAGCGCGGAGGCGAACGTGAGCCCGGTCTTCTCCTGCACCTGCACCTGGACGATGTTCTGCCCCAGCCGATATTCGACCGGGTCCTCCACCGTCACGATGTTCACGCCCTCGTGCTGCACCAGCCGGAGCGCCGAATAGAGCGTCGTCGTCTTGCCGGAGCCGGTGGGTCCGGTGACCAGGACGATGCCCTCCTTGTGGCGCAGGAGCCGCGCGATTTGCTCCGCCTCGTCCGGGTGGAGGCCGAGGCCATCCAGCGCGAGCACGGTGGTGCGGCTGCTCAGGATGCGGATCACGACCTTCTCGCCCAGCGTGGCCGGGAGGGTCGAGATGCGGAGATCGAGCGCTTCGCCGTTCACCGAAATTCGGGCGCGGCCGTCCTGGGGCCGCAGCCGGTCGGCGATGTCGAGGCCGGACATGATCTTGATGCGCGAGATGAGTGGCAGCCCGGCCGAGCGCGGGAGCTTCATGACCTGGCGCAGCACGCCGTCGATGCGGTAGCGCACGGCGACGCCGCCCTCGATCGGCTCGACGTGGATGTCGCTCGCGCGGCTGGTGGCACCGTCGGCGAGCATCATGTCCACCAGGCGGATGATGGGCCGCTGGCTCGCCTCCTCGGCGGTGGCCGCCGCCTCGTCGTCGTCCTTGAGTTCCGCGACGTCGAAAGTGGTGCCGATGCCCTCGAGCAGCTTGTTCACCACGTCCTCCGCCCGGTACAGCTCGTCGAGCTTCTCGCGGATGGTGAGCGGCGAGCCGAGCAGCAGCCGCACCTCGCGCCCGGTGGCGAACGCCAGCGTCTTCTCGGCGTCGAGGTCGAAGGGGTTGGCGGTGGCCACCTCGAGCACGGCGTCGGTGATCCGGACCGGCAGCACGTGGAACTTGCGGACCAGTTGCTCCGGCACGGCGGTCTTGAGCGCCGGGTCGAGCTTGGTCACGTCGGCCACGGGAAACCGGAACCGGGCCGCGACGGCGGCGAGGATCTTTGCGTCGCTTACGAGCCGGCGCGTGAGCAGCAGCTCCCAGAGGGAGACCGGTGCGGTGCCGTCGGCCTGGCGGAGCGCGTGCACCGCGTCCGCCGCCAGCAACGGTTCGACGATCGGCACCAACCATTCATCGGTGAACTGCATGGCGCGGCTCGATGCGGCAGTGGGGAAACAGGCGAAGCGGCTTGGGGGAACCGGACGCGAAAGATAAGGCCGCATGCGGCGCGCGGGGTAGGGCGTGACCGAAGTCACCGACGCATGTTCAACGTTGCGCGACCGTGCGCATGGACCTCAGACCGGGAGAGATACGATGAACGGCCGACGGATGCTCGCCGCCGGCGCCGCTGCCGCAGGGCTGGTGCTTGCGGGCGCGGCCGGTGCCGCATTCGCCGCGGAGCGGCGGGCGCGACGGTGGTTCAGTTTCCGCGGCAAGGTGGCGCTCGTGACCGGCGGCTCGCGCGGCCTGGGCCTGGTATTGGCGCGCCAGTTGGCCCGGGCCGGCGCGCGGGTGGCCATCTGCGCACGTGACGAAGCCGAGCTCGCGCGGGCGCGGGCGCAGATCGCGGCTGCGGGCGATGGTGCGGGCGGCGCC
>DASUJH010000018.1 GCA_036279355.1 Gemmatimonadales bacterium | reverse complement strand
GCGCGAATTCGAGAGCGAGTGGGAGGGCGTGCTCAAGAACGTCGAGCGCCGCTACCGCGAGTCGTCGAGCGACTCGGTGCGCCTCTCGCTCGAGGAGTTCATGACCGAGCAGCCGTGCCAGACCTGCGGCGGCAAGCGGCTCCGGCCCGAGAGCCTGGCCGTGCTGGTGCACGGGCGAAGCATCGGCGACGTGGTGGACCTCCCGGTGAACCGCGCGCTCGAGTTCTTCGAGAGCATTCCGCTCCGGTCGAACGGGCGCGCCGGCCTCGACGCCGAGATCGCCGGGCCAATCCTGAAGGAAGTGCGCGAGCGGCTGCGCTTCCTCTGCGACGTGGGGCTCGACTATCTGACCCTCGGCCGCGCCGCCACCTCGCTCTCCGGCGGCGAGACCCAGCGTATCCGGCTCGCGACCCAGATCGGCTCGCGGCTCGTGGGCGTGCTCTACATCCTTGACGAGCCCAGCATCGGTCTGCACCAGCGGGACAACGCGCGGCTCCTCTCCACCCTCCGCGAGCTGCGCGACCTCGGCAACACCGTGATCGTGGTCGAGCACGACGAGGAGACCATCCGCTCGGCCGACCATCTGATCGACCTCGGCCCCCGCGCCGGCCGGTTCGGCGGCGAAGTGGTGGCCGAGGGGAGCGTCGAGCAGGTGCTGGAGCACCCGACGTCGCTCACCGCGCGGTATCTCCGCGGCGAGCTGCGCGTGCCGGTGCCGCGCGGGCGCCGGCTGGCCGATCCCGATCGCCGGCTCCGTGTGGTGGGTGCCAGGGAGAACAATCTGCGGGACGTGACGGTGGACGTGCCGCTCGGGCTTTTCGTTTCCGTCACCGGCGTCTCCGGCTCGGGCAAGTCCACGCTCGTCACCGACATTCTCTATCGCGCGCTGGCGCGGCATTTCTACCGGGCAAAGGTGATCCCCGGCGCGCACGACCGGATCGAAGGCCTGCATCTCATCGATAAGGTCATCGACATCGACCAGAGCCCCATCGGCCGCACGCCGCGCTCGAACCCCGCCACGTACACCGGCCTGTTCACGCCGATCCGCGAGCTGTTCGCCCAGCTCCCCGAAGCCAAGATCCGCGGCTATGGGCCGGGCCGGTTCTCCTTCAACGTGAAGGGCGGCCGATGCGAGGCGTGCCAGGGCGACGGGCTGGTGAAGATCGAGATGCACTTCCTGCCCGACGTGTACGTCCCCTGCGAGGTGTGCAAGGGGCGGCGGTACAATCGCGAGACGCTGGAGGTGCGCTACAAGGGCCGGAGCATCGCCGACGTGCTCGACCTCACCGTGGCCGATGCGCTGGAGTTCTTCAGCGCCCAGCGGCGCATCGCCGAGAAACTGGAGCTGCTGAACGACGTAGGGCTGGGCTACATCCACCTGGGCCAGTCGGCCACGACGCTTTCGGGCGGCGAGGCGCAGCGGGTAAAGCTCGCCACCGAACTGGCCAAGCGCGACACCGGCCGCACGCTCTACATCCTCGACGAGCCCACGACGGGACTGCACTTCGAGGACGTGCGCCTGCTGCTCGAGGTGCTGCATCGCCTGGTGGACAAGGGGAACACCGTCGTCGTGATCGAGCATAATCTCGACGTCATCAAGACCGCCGACTGGGTCATCGATCTGGGCCCGGAAGGCGGCGAGGCCGGCGGCCGAGTGGTTGCCGCCGGCACTCCGGAGCAGGTGGTGCAGGCGCCGGAAAGCCACACCGGCCGATTCCTGGCGCCGGTCCTCAACTCTCCCGCGGGATGCGCCCAGTGAATCGTCCGCTCGTTGCCGTGCTCGTCTGGACCGGTGCGCTCCTGCCTCTGGCTCCGGCCTCGCTCTCCGCGCAGGCCGACTCGAGCCTGCTCACCCTCAAGCGGATCTACGCCTCATCCGAATTCGAGACCCAGCGCCTGGGCCCTACGCAGTGGGTGGACGAAGGCGCGGGGTACACGCGGCTCGAGCCCGCCCCCAACGGCCATGGCGCCGACCTCGTGCGCTACGACACCGAGCACGGCACTCGGCGCGTGCTGGTGCCGGCGTCGCGCCTCGTTCCGCCCGGCGCCGCCGAGCCGCTCGAGGTGGAGGACTACACCTGGTCACCCGACGGCAAGCAGCTTCTCATCTTCACCAACTCGCGCCCCGTCTGGCGCCAGAACAAC
>DASUJH010000017.1 GCA_036279355.1 Gemmatimonadales bacterium | reverse complement strand
TCAGCCCGTGAGCACCGTACCGCCCGACCGGCTGTCCGCCTGTCCGCCTACCCGAGCACCACCCTCACCCGTCCTCCTACGCCCATTCCCAACCGCCGTTCCGCAGATCCATCGCGCACGGCAACCTCGACCAGTCCCCCTGATCCCCCGTACGCCACCAGCGCACCGGCGGGCACGTCGCCGAAGGTGCGGTGGAGGGTACCCAGGTCGAGATCCTCGATCATAACTGATGCATGAGACGGCACCTGCTCCGCGACGAGGTTGGTGACGAGGGTGCCGAACCAATCGACGTAGATGACCTGGCCGACGAGGGTCTTTCCCTCGTATCGGGGCTCCGGAAGCACCAGGCGTTCAGGAATGCCCGCGAAAGCGGGGCCGAGCGCGGCGAGCGGGCGGCCGGAGGCGAGGGCGGCGGCGGCGGGGGCGAAGAGATCGCGGCCCTGGAAGGTGGGGGACGCGTCGGATGGGACGGAGAGCGTCACCATCTCGACAGGAGTGTCGTGGTAAACGCTGGTAAAGACGCCGTTGTCGGGGCCCACGAAAAAATGACCGCGGGCGTGGAACGCGAGCGCGGTGCGGGAGGTGCCGACGCCGGGGTCCACCACGACGAGATGGACCGTGCCGAGCGGAAAGCGGTGCCATGCGCGGCCGAGGACGTACGCGGCGGCGCGGACGTCGCCGGGGGTGATGGTGTGGGTGATATCGGCGAGGACTGCACCGGGAGCTTGTGTCAGGAGAACGCCGCGCACTTCGGCGACGTAGGAATCGGCGCCGCCAAAATCGGTGAGCAGCGTGATGACGGCCGTGGGCGGCTACCCTCGGAGGATCGGCAGCGCGAACGATCGGCCGCCGACCTTCTGCTGCAAGCCCTCCGCGATCTGCTTGAGGCTCCGCGCGGCGGCGCTCTCCGGCTCGGCCACGACGATCGGCCGGCCGGCATCGGCGTGCTCCGCGAGCCGCGGCTGCAGCGGCACATGGCCCAGGAGCGGCACGCCGAGCTCGGTGGCGAGCCGCTCGCCGCCGCCGGAGGAGAAGAGGTCGATCCGCTGGCCGGTGTCGGGATCGGTGTACGCGCTCATGTTCTCCACCACGCCGAAGACCGGCACGCCCACGCGCTCGAACATCCGGGCGCCGCGGAGCGCGTCGCCCACGGCCATCTCCTGGGGGGTCGTCACGATCACGGCGCCCGAGACGTGGGTCGCCTGGACGAGCGAGAGCTGCGCGTCGCCGGTGCCGGGCGGCAGATCGACGATTAACCAGTCGAGCTGGCCCCACTCGACGTCGCGCAAGAACTGCTGCACCACCTTCATGATGATCGGCCCGCGCCAGATGGCCGGCGCATCGCGCTCGACAAGGAAGCCGAGCGACATGAGCTTGACGCCGGAGGCCTCGATCGGCTGGATGCGCGGCCCGATCATGCGGGGGCGCTCGAAGACGCCGAACATGCGCGGGATGTTGGGACCGTAGATATCCGCGTCCATGAGCCCCACCGCCTGCCCGCTCGCGGCGAGCGCCAGCGCGAGATTGGCGGCGACGGTCGACTTCCCCACCCCGCCCTTGCCCGACGAGATCGCGATCACGCGGCCCAGGTTCGGCTGCTCGGGCGCCTGCGGCGCGGCGGGCGGTGTGGCCGGCACCGCGCCGGGCGGGCCGTGCGTCGCCTTTGCGGGACCGCTCGGGTCGACCACGCTGATCTTCACATCGTCGCGGCGCACGCCCTCCACACTCGAAACGGCCGCGCGCGCCTCGCGCACCAGCGTGGCGGGGTCTTCACGCGAGAGCAGAAATGTGAAGGAAACCTTGCCGTCGGAAGTGACGGCGAGGTCGCGGATCATGCCGCCGGAGAGGAGATCGGCGTCGAGCCGGGGATTCCGGATGCGGGCCAGCGCGGAGGTGACCTGGGCTTCGAGCGAATCGGCCACGTCGGCTACACCGATTCGACGTGCTTCACTTCAGGCACCAGCTCGCGCAGGCGCAGCTCGATGCCCTGGCGCAGCGTCACCGACGACGCGGCGCAGCCGTGGCAGGTGCCGCCGAGGCGGAGCAGGAGGCGCCCGTCGTGCTCGTCAAAATCGACGACCTCCACATTGCCCCGGTGAGAGGCGATGTAGGGACGCAGCGTGTCCAGCGTGCGCTCTATGCGTTCGATCGTGTCCATCGCGGTCAGCCCGATCAATTCCTAGTAATCCTCTCGGCAATAGCAATATATGGGCGACCGCGGGCGCGTTCAACGCTTCCCGTTCGGTCCAAGATAGGCACGCGCGGCCTCGAGGATCGTGTGCTGCACGCCGGCCATCGAGCCGGCGAGTGCCAGGCCCGCGGCCTTGGTGTGTCCCCCGCCGCCGAAGGGGCGCGCAAAGGCCGCCACGTCGACGTCTCCCACCGACCGGAGCGACACCTTGATCCGACCCTGCGACACCTCGCGAAAGAGGAGCGCCATCCGCACGCCTTCGATCGAGCGGGGGAATTCGACCACGCCGTCGAGGTCATCGGAAGAGACGCCGAGCCGCTCGATGGCGCCGGGCGGCACGGTGACCCACGCGAGCCCGATCTCGGGCTCCACCACGAGCGTCTGGAGCGCTTCGGCAAAGAGCCGCGGGCGCCCTTCCGGCGCGCGGGCGTACACCTCGAGATAGATGTTTTCGGGGTCGAGACCGGTCTCGAGCAGATCGGCGGCGACGCGAAGCGTACGCGGCCGGGTGTTGCTGAACCGGAACCCGCCGGTGTCGGTGAGCACGGCGATGTAGAGCCCGTGCGCGGCGGCGCGGGTGAGCGGCCAGCCATTGGCGACCGCGATCTCGTAAACCAGCTCCCCGGTGGCGGCGGCGCCGGGATCGACATAGCGCGGGCCATCCGGCAAGGAGCCGGGGCTCACGTGGTGGTCGATGCAGCCGACCGGCACCCCGCGCGTACGCACCGCGTCCGACAGCATGCCGAGGCGGCCCACGTCGGAAATGTCGAGCACGATGACGAGATCGGCGCGGCGAATTTCCTTCACCGCGTCGGCGGTGTGGTCAACTCCCGGGAGGTCATCGAACAGAAATCGATAGCGCGGCGGCGTGGGGGTGGGATTCGTCACGGAAACGACGAGCCCGCGCGCCCGGAGCAGGTGCGCGAGCCCCGCCTCGCTGCCGAGCCCGTCGCCGTCCGGGTTCACGTGGGTCGTGAGGCAGGCGCGCAGGCCGGGCGCCAGCAGGCTGGCGAACGCGGTGGCGGCGGCGGCCCTGTCGGCCGGGAGGGCGAGCGACATGGGCCGGAAGATAAGGCGGTGTCGCTACGCCGCGAACTTCTGCTTGTCCTCCCCGGTGTGCAGCGTGCTGTGCCGGCGCCCGTAGGCGAAGTAGATGACGAGCCCGATGATCATCCAGACGAAGAGCCGGATCCAGGTATCGACCGGCAGCGTCGCCATGAGGCCAAGGCACGAAAGGATGCCAAGGATCGGCACCAGCGGCACCCACGGGGTGCGGAACGGCCGGTTGAGGTCGGGCCGGGTGCGCCGGAGGATGATGATGCCGCCACAGACCAGCACGAAGGCAAGCAGCGTCCCGATGTTCACCAGCTCGCCCAGGAGCTGGATGGGGAACACGCCCGCAAAGAACCCGGCGAAGATGCCGACGAAGATCTGGGTGAGGTACGGTGTCCGGAACCGCGGATGGATGCGCGCCACCCACGCGGGCAGGAGCCCGTCGCGCGACATCGAGTAGAACACCCGCGACTGGCCGAGCAGCATCACCAGGATCACCGACGCGAGGCCGAGAACGGCACCCAGGTTGATGATCCACGCCATCCAGGAGAGGCCCGGCGTGTTGTCCACCGCAAAGCCCACGGGGTGCGACACGTCGAGCATGGTGTACGGCATGATGCCGGTGAGGATGGCGGAGACCACGATGTAGAGCAGCGTGCAGATGCCGAGCGAGCCCAGGATGCCGACGGGCATGTCGCGCTGCGGGTTCTTGGCCTCCTGCGCGGCGGTGCTCACCGCGTCGAATCCGATGTACGCGAAGAAAATCAAGCCGGCGCCGCGGAAGATGCCGGAGATACCGAAGTGGCCGAACTCGCCGGTGTTGGGCGGAATGAACGGGTGCCAGTTGGCCGGATTGATGTAGAAGACGCCGGCCACGATGAAAAGCGCGATGACCCCGAGCTTGAGCGCCACGATCCAGTTGTTGACCTTGGCGGATTCGCGGATGCCGATCACCAGCACGATCGACATGATGGCGACGATGACGACGGCGGGGACGTTGACGATCGCTCCCGTCGGATTGAGTCCCTTCACCACGCATCCCGCGGCGCCCGTGGCCACCTCCGTCGTCTCGCACCATCGGTACGGCGCCGAGGTGAGCGACTTCGGCAGGTCGATGCCGAAGTTCTGCAGCAGGCTCACGAAGTAGCCCGACCAGCCGACGCCCACGGTGGAGGCGCCCATGGCGTACTCGAGCACGAGGTCCCACCCGATGATCCACGCCATGAACTCGCCCATGGTGGCGTAGGAGTAGGTATACGCGCTCCCCGCCACCGGCACCGCGCTCGCCATCTCGGCATAGCAGAGGCCGGCGAACCCGCAGGCGATGCCGGCCGCAACAAAGGAGAGCGGTACGGCAGGACCCGCATTCCGCGCGGCGGCGAGGCCCGTGAGCACGAAGATGCCGGCGCCGATGATGGCACCGATGCCGAGGGTGATGAGGTTGGTTGCCGTGAGGGTTTTCTTGAGCGTGCCTTCGCCCTCGGCATCCGCTTCGGCCCGGAGCACGGCGATCGACTTCGTGGCCCAGAGACTCATGCGAGGCTCCTCGAGGTGTGGGGAGCGGCGGCCGCGCCGCCGGGTGCAGCGTCAGGCGCTGTAGTTCGGTGCTTCGCGGGTGATGGTAACGTCGTGCGGGTGGGACTCACGGAGGCCGGCGGCGGTGACCCGGATCATCTCGACCTCGCACTGCAAGGCCGGCACGGTGGCGACGCCGCAGTAGCCCATGCCGCTGCGGAGGCCGCCGACCATCTGATAGACCACGTCGGCCACGGGGCCCTTGTACGGTACCCGGCCTTCGATGCCTTCGGGCACCATCTTGGTGGGCGTCATCTCGCCTTCCTGGAAGTAGCGATCGGCCGAGCCGTCCTGCATGGCGCCCAGGCTGCCCATGCCGCGGATGAGCTTGTAGCGGCGGCCCTCGGCGAGCACCGCTTCGCCGGGGCTTTCTTCCGTGCCGGCAAGCATCGAGCCCATCATGGCTGAGGACGCGCCGGCTGCGAGCGCCTTCACAACGTCGCCCGAGTACTTGATGCCGCCGTCGGCAATGATGGGGACATCGCCCGCGCCGCGCACGGCGTCGATGATGGCGGTGACCTGCGGCACGCCGACGCCGGTGACGACGCGTGTGGTGCAGATGCTGCCGGGGCCGATACCGACTTTGACGGCGTCGGCGCCGCGGCGCACCAGCTCGCGGGCGCCGGCCTCGGTGGCCACGTTGCCGGCGATGAGCTGGACGTCGGGGAAGCGCTCGCGCAGCTCGTCGACCGTCCGGAGCACGCCCTCGCTGTGGCCGTGGGCCGAGTCCACCACGAGCACGTCGACGCCGGCGCGGACGAGTGCCGCGGCGCGGGGCAGCGTGTCGGGCGACGCGCCGACGGCGGCGGCCACCATGAGGCGGCCGTGCTGGTCCTTGTTGGCGTCGGGGTGCTCGCGGCGCTTGAAGATGTCCTTGACGGTGATGAGGCCCTTGAGCACGCCGGCATCGTCCACCACGGGGAGCTTCTCGATCCGGTGGCGAGCGAGGATGCGCTCGGCCTCGTCGAGGTCGGTGCCGACGGGGGCGGTGATCAGGTTCTCGCGGGTCATCGCCTCGCGGACCGGCTGGTCGAGGTTGCGCTCGAACTGGAGGTCGCGGTTGGTGATGATGCCGATGAGCCGTCCCTCGCCGTCCACGATGGGCACGCCCGAGATTTTGAACCGGCGCATGAGGCCGTAAGCCTCGCGCACGGGGCGGTCGGGGCCCAGGGTGATCGGATTCAGGATCATCCCGCTCTCGCTGCGCTTTACCCGATCGACCTCGGCGGCCTGCCGGTCGATGGACATGTTCTTGTGGACGACGCCGATGCCGCCGGCACGCGCCATGGCGATGGCCATGTCGGCTTCGGTGACGGTGTCCATGGCGGCGGAGACGAACGGGATGTTGAGCGGGACGGTGCGGGTGAGGCGGCTTTGGGTCGAGACTTCGCGCGGGTGTACGGACGAGTGCCTCGGCACGAGGAGCACGTCGTCGAACGTGAGCCCGGGAGCGGGTCGGATTCGGCTCATGTGGAGTGGCGGAACATCTTGAAGAGTAGAAATGGGGGCGGGGGAAGGCAAGGCACCCGCGCGGAGCGGCGCACGGGTGCCTGAGTCGGCCCGATCGTCGGGCGCGCCGAGCGATCAGAGCGCCGCGGCCGCCGCCTCCGCCACCTCTTCGTCCTGATCGCCGCTGCCGCCGCTCACGCCGACCGCGCCCACGATCTGCCCGTCGCGCTTGAGCGGCACGCCCCCGGCGAAGATCATCACCCGCCCGCCGTTCGAGTTCTGGATGCCATAGAACGGGCCGCCCGGCTCGGCCTTCTTGGCCAGCGCCTTGGTGGGCAGGTTGAACGCGCGCGAGGTGAACGCCTTGTCGATCGAGATGTCGATGCTGCCGATCCACGCGCCGTCCATGCGGTGATAGGCCAGGAGATTTCCGCCCGCGTCGACGACGGCGATGTTCTCCGGCTGGCCGACTTGGCGGGCCTTGTCCTCGCCGGCCGCGATCACGCGCCGAGCGTCGTCGAGGGTGATGGTTTCCTGCTGCGCGACCGGGTGTTTCGCAGTGCGCGTCGCCATGGGGGACCTCCTTGCAACTCTCATATCGAGCCGGCCGGCGCTGCCCGCGCCGCGTGCGCGGGGCCGGGTGGGCGTTATTGCGGGAGTATGGGACGGCGGACGCGGCGCGGGTGTGGCGGGGCTCACACGCGATGACTCGGGTCCGGCATTATCTCGTCAGGAAGTGACCGGAAGGGCAACGGCCGGCGCGCGGCCTACCGCGCCGCAGAGGGCTTCACGGCCGCGATGATGTACAGCGGGACGAGCTCGTCGCGGAACGTCCGCCAGATTCCGTACCGGCGGTAGTTCCCCGCGGTGAAGACGACGGCCAGGTCGAGCTCCGGCAGCACGATGAGAAACTGACCCCCATTTCCGTTCGCCTCGTACTCGCGATAGACGCGGTCGCCTGCGCGAATCTCGTTCAGATGCCAGTCGTAGCCGTCGGCACACCTGGACGCGACGTACACCTGGCAGGTGGTCGACCGCTCCACCCAGGCGCGGCTCACGATGCGGCGGCCGCGCCAGGCGCCGCCATCGAGATAGACCTGGCCCAGCTTGAGCAGATCGCGGGGACGCAAATAGGCGCCGCCTCCCAGATAGAACTCCCCGGTCGGCGTCAGGTCCAGGTGGTAGTCGCGGAAGCCGAGCGGCTCGGCGATGTCACGTTGGAAGAGCGCTGGCAGCCAGGTGCCGGTGACACGCCGCACAATGCCGCCCACGAGGTTGACGCCGCCGGAGCAGTACCCGACAAACGTTCCCGGCGCGTGCGCCAGCGGAAGGTCGAGCATATAGCGGTACCAGTCGAGCTGCGTGGTGTCGGACTGCATGGCGTCCTCGTTGCCCGGCAACGTCTGGTCGCCGTTCTCGTCGCAAGGGAGCCCGGACGTCATGGTCATCAGGTGCTCGACGGTCATGTCGCGCTTGCGCGGATCGGCGTCGGCGGTGGCGGCGTACTCCGGCATGAGGGCGTACACGCGGTCCTCGGGGCTCACCCGTGCGCCGTGCTCCATCGCGGCGCCGAGCAGCACCGAGGCGAAGGTCTTGGAGGCGGAGCGCAGGTCGTGGGGACGCTCGCGGTCGAAGCCGAAGAAGTACTCTTCGAGCACGAGCTTGCCATGCCGCGCGACCAGCACGCTGTGCACCAGCGGGGCGTCGCGCGCGGCGGGATCGACGTCCCAGAGGCGCTGCACCAGCGCGGCGAGCGGCGCGGCGTCCATGCCGGCGTCCGCGGCGATGGCAACGGGCCAGCCGTCTCCATCGTCGGCCGGACGACGGTAGGTGTAGCGGGCGGGCGCCGGCGGGTGCGGGTAGAAGCCGGCGGCGTGCGTGCGGTCGCGGCGGGTGAGGACGGCGGCGGTGCCCAGGTCGGCAAGATGAAGGGTGACCACGTCCGCGCGGCTGTCGTACGCGCCCTCGAGCTGGCGGGTCGAATCGCGCAAATCGGTGAGGCGGAGCTGCGCGTCGTCCAGCGCGACGCGCAATTGCGCGTCGCGCTGCTTGCCGTCCGGATTCCTGAGGAGTGCGGTGAGCGAGCTGTCCGGCTGGCGGTCCACGAGCAGATAGAGCGACAGGCGATCCTCGAGCGGCTGCACGACGCCGCGCCATTCGCGCGCGGGCCCGCCGCTCGCCGGGGCAGCCGTGAGACTCACGAAGCTCGTGTACCTGAGGATGTTTCCCGACGGCACCGGCTGGATCCACTGTCCGGCGATGCGCCGGCGATCCGGCGAGAGCGTCGCGCGCAACTCGCCCTCGCCGCCGGGCAGGCTCAACGTTACGCTGTCGCCGGCGATGCGAACGGCGGTTTTCCGGCCGGCGATCTCCGCAGTCCACCCCCAGCCGGTCCGGCGTATGATGAGCGTGCCGTGCACGCGCGGGCCCAGCACCTGCTCGCTTCCCCACAAGCCGATGAGGCGCGCCGCCATGTCCGTGGAGGGCGCCGGGCCCGCCGGGCCACCACCCAGCAGGACGATGCATGCGAGGCCAATAATCACTGGAGTTCCTTGCGTGCCGGCTCCAGTCTGACACCCCGCCGGAGGGAATGGTTGCGGGGATTTTCCTTGCGCCGAGCCGGCGCGATCGGGCAACGCGGCTGAGCGCGCGATCCCATGCCGCCAAGCAAACCGCCGCCCGGAGGCGGCGGTCGCCGTTCTGCCTTTCCGATCGGCGAGCGCACACGGCGCCCGCGGTCGTGGTGCCTACGAGCAAACGCCGCCGGTCACCGTGCCGGAGTCGCCTCCGGACCCGCCGTAGGTGCCGCTGATGCTGGTCGCCGTGATGGTGCCGGTCACCACGGTCCCGACCGACGCGCCGTTCTCCAGCACGTTGATTGTCACGTTACTGCCGGAGTTAGTTCCCGAGAGCCCGCCCGACTTACCATCGGTCCCCGAGGCCCACGCGCCCCAGAGCGTACCGTCGGTCAGGTTCACGGTAATGTTGAAGTGCCCCTGGTCAGTGTTGCCGCTAAACGTGCCGCAATAGTTGCGAATCGTCGCGCTGGCGGAGGACTCGGCCGAGAACGAGCCACTGTCGGTGGGCGACGTGAACGTCCCGTCGATGCGTCCGTTCGCGAACGTGCCGGTAAAGGTGTAGCCGCCACCGGAGAGCGAAAGTGCGTGGCTCGAGGTGTCGTAGGTACCCGTGAGCTGGACGGTCGCGCCGCCGTCGAGTTTGAGCGTGCCGGTCACCGTCACCTCGGTCGACGCAGCGGCAAAGACCGGCCGGGTCACAGTTGGGGCCGCGGCGGTGCCCTGCACCCGCACCACGTCCAGCGTGGTGCTGGCGACGCTGAAGCTCAGGGCGCCAGTGAGGGTCGGGCTCGCAATCACGCCGTCGAACGAGGTGGAATTATTTGAGGGACCCGTGGGACTACTGCTGCACGCGGCCAGCACCAGCATCGGCACGACGCCCAGGGTGAGGGCGGCGGCCCGCAGGCGCGACCCGCCCACGGCACTCGAGATGTCGATCACGGGTAGCTCCATCGGCAGAAGGGTTGGTCGGGCGGCGCAATCGAGGCGCCTAACGCTTGCGTAAGTGCCGACGCGCACAGGCATTCCGCGTGCCAATCGGCCATTGCGTGGAGGGGGTCCCGAGTTGGCGACGTAACCCGTTGCAGCGCCATGCCCCAGGCTCACGCGACGGCGAAGCGTCCCGGGAGAATGCCGTGGGTTTGCGGGGTGGCTGGCTGCGAGACGGTTGCGCCAGGCGCGTAATGCGCGAGCGGCGCTCATCCGTGCGATCCGGGCCGTCGCATCTCTCCCGCGCTTTCGCGCGGCCGGCCCGGCGGTATGTTCTCCACCATCCCCCAAAGGAGATCGCCGTGACGCCACCCGTGGCACTCGCCGGGCTCACCCTCCACGTCGCCGACGTGGACCGCTCACTCGACTTCTATCGCCAGTTACCGGGCGCTGCGATGCTGTTCCACATGCCCGGTCAGTTCGCGTTGCTGCGGTTCGGTCAGGGGAGACTGGGGCTTCTCGCAGATACGAAGCGGCCGTTCCATGTGGAGCTGGAGGTGCCAGATCTCGATGCCGCCGCGGCCGAGCTGCAACGCCTCGGCCTCGCGATCGAAGGGCCGACCACGCGCTGGTGGGGCGAGCGCGACGTGCTGGTGCGCGATCCGGATGGAAACCTGCTCGAGTTCGCGGAGCCGCAGGCGGAGCAGCCGCCGAACGCGTGATACCATGGCGGCATCCCGTCGACCTCGCCAGATTGACCCACATGGCCGCGCCCCAGACTGGCACCGTGCCCCAGGTCCCGACCCAACTCGCCGCCGCGCTCCGCGACCGCTACGTCCTGGAGCGCGAGATCGGCCGCGGCGGAATGGCGGTGGTTTACCTCGCGCGGGACGTGCGGCACGAGCGGCCGGTCGCCCTCAAGGTGCTCCGCGCCGAGTTCGGGTCGACCGCAGCGGCCGAGCGCTTCCAGCGGGAGATCACGACGGCGGCGCGGCTCCAGCACCCGCACATCCTCACGGTCCACGACTCGGGCCAGACCGCGGGCGAGCTCTGGTTCGTCATGCCGTACGTCGATGGGGAGACGCTCCGAAGCCGGCTCAAGCGCGAAGGCGCGCTGCCGGTGGACACCGCACTCCGGATCGCGCGCGACGCGGCCCAGGCGCTGGAGTACGCGCACGGGCATGGCGTGGTCCACCGCGACATCAAGCCGGAAAACCTGCTGCTCACGAGAGACGGCAACACGCTGGTGGCCGACTTCGGCATCGCGCGCGGGCTCGAGACCGCCGCCGACTCCAGCCCCGCGCTCACCGGCACGGGCCAGGTGATCGGCACGCCGGCGTACATGAGCCCGGAGCAGGCCGCGGGCGACAGCGCGATCGATGCCCGGAGCGACGTGTACAGCCTGGGCTGCGTGCTCTACGAGATGCTCGCGGGCGAGCCGCCGTTTACCGGTCCCACGGTGCAGGCGGTGATGACCAAGCGATTCATCGACGCCGCGCCGAGCGTGCGCCGGCTGCGCGGCGCCGTGCCGGCCGGCGTGGACCGGGCGCTCGCGAAGGCGCTCGCGCGGGTGCCGGCCGACCGCTTCTCCTCGGCCCGCGCGTTCGCGGACGCGCTCGCGGCCCCCGCCACCGTGGAGCCGCGGGCGCCGTCGGTCGCGGTGCTTCCATTCATTAACCTCAGCGCCGATCCGGAGAACGAGTTCTTTACCGACGGGATCACCGAGGACGTGATCGCGCAACTCTCGAAGGTCCGCTCGCTCAAGGTGATCTCGCGCACCTCGGTGATGCCTTTCAAGAAGCGGGAGCAGGGACTCCGGGAGATCGGCGCCGCGCTGCACGTGGCGACGGTGCTCGAGGGCAGCGTGCGCCGCGTGGGCGACCGGGTGCGGATCGTGGCACAGCTCATCGACACCGAAGCGGACCAGCACGTCTGGGCCGAGACGTACGACCGGCAGATCACGGACATCTTCGCGATCCAGGCGGATGTGGCGGTGCAGATCGCCACGGCGCTCAAGGCCGAGCTTACGTCCGGCGAGCATGCGCGGATCGCGCAGGAGCCCACCCGCAACCTCAGCGCGTGGCAGCTCTACCTCCAGGGGCGGCACTGGTACGACCGCTACACGGAGGAGGGATTCCGTAAGGGGGTCGAGTACTTCCGCCAGGCGATCGCGGCGGATCCGGGGTACGCGCTCGCGCACACCGCGATGGCGTTCGCGTACGCCGAGTACTCCGCGGGCCAGGGCTGGAGCCCGCTCAGCTCGGAGGCGGTGTACGCGGAGGCGATAGCGGCGGTCACCCGCGCGCTCGCGCTCGATCCCGATCTGGGCGAGGCGCACGCGGTGCTCGGGCTGCTCAAGTGCGTGCACGACTTCGACTGGGCCGGCTCCGAGCGGGAGTTCAAGATCGCCATCGAGTTGAACCCGGGCTCGGCGGACGCGTACGACCACTACGCATGGCTCTGTTCCGCCCTCGGCCGGCACGACGAGGCGGTGGCTCTGGCGCGGCGCGCGCACGAGCTGGACCCGCTGATGCACCGGTCGGACGTGGCGACCGAGCTATTGCGCGCGGGACGGTACGAGGAGGCGATGGCGGAGGCGTTGCGCGCCGTCGACTTCGAGCCGGACCATACGCGCGCACGCTCGACGCTCGGGTGGGCGTACGTGCTCATGGGAAGGATGGACGAGGGAGTGGCCGAGGTGGAGCGCGCGGTGGCGCTGACGCCGGGCAACAGCCTCTTTCTGGGGCAGCTCGGCCAGGCGTACGCGCTCGCGGGGCGGCGGGACGATGCGTACGAGGTGTTGCGGCAGTTGGATGAGTTGTCGCGGCGGAGCCACGTGCCGCCATATCATCTGGCATACGTGTACACGGGGCTCGGCGAGGACGACCGGGCGATGGACCTGCTGGAACAATCGTACGAAGAGCGGGCGGGGAGCGTGTACGGGGTGAAGGGGTCGTTTCTGTTCAGGAGCCTCCGGGGGCACCCGAGGTTCAAGGCGTTGCTCAGGCGGATGAATCTGGAGTGAGCGCCGCGCCGGTCAGGCCGGCATCTCGAATCCTTCCTTCAGCACCCACACCTTGAGCGCAAAGAAGAGCCGGATCATGGCGGCGTAGTCGCCTTCGGCGACGAGGAGCACGAGCGTGCGCGCGTCGGTGCCCTTGGTGGGCTTCACGTTTTCCTTGATGCGCATGCGACCGCGGAGCGCGTCGAACCAGGGCGGGAGCGCGCCGCGCTGGTCGGTGCGGACGATGGCGCGGCTGCGCTCGCCGGAGGCGTCGGCGAGGGCGACCTGGCAGTAGCGGCGGCCGCGGGCTTCGCCGCGGGTGGCGCGCATGAAGGTGAGCGAGCGGTCGGGCAGCTCGGCCCAGGCGGCAACGCTCGGCGCCGTGCGGGGGCGGACCTCGACGCGGTCGGCCGGTTTCTGGGGGATGCGGACGATGAACTCCCACGCGTTGCGGGAGGGGAAGTTGGTGTCGGTGACGTGGAAGGATTGCTCAGTGCCGCGCTGGCTTTCGCCGCCGAAGGTCCAGGTGGCAGGGCGACTGTCGGCGGGCTCGACGAGGATGCGGTCCAGCTGATACTTGGGGCGGCGGGGCATGGGTGATCTCCGCGATAGAAGATCCCTGGCTACCGTCTGGCTACAGCGGCCAGAACGCTGTTCCGGTCACGATGCGGGCGAGGCCAAGAAGGAATAACCAGATCGCGGCCACGAGCAAGAACCAGAAGTCGAAGAGCGGCGCCGCGGCGCTCAGCGATGGAAGCCCACGGACCGGCCGAGTACGAGTTCGCGGCCGAGGGCGCGAGCGTCACCCTGCTGGCGGCGCATGGCGGAGAACTCGGCGCACAATGCGGACGCGAGGTCCATGCGGTCGTCATCGAGCGTCCTGAGCAGAGCGGCCGAGCAGATCGCCTTGAGGTGCGCGCCGGCCACGCCCTCGCTCTGGGCTACCACGTCCTCGAGCACGGCGGGCGGAAGCTCCGACTCCGAGGGCGATCGGAGAAAGCGGCGCACGAGTGCCGCCCGTTCGCCGGGCCGGCACCGGAACCACCACGACACGGTCGAAGCGGCCCGGGCGGTCGAGCAGGGCCTGGTCGAGCGCGCGCGGGTCGTTCGAGGTCGCCACCCAGAGCGCGGGCACCGGGAGCTGGAACATCCCATCGAGACAATTGAGTAGATATTCGCGCGACATGCCGCCCGAGGTCAGGATCTGATCGACGTCCTCGATCACGATCATCGCTCCCTCGCGGGCCCCGGCGGCGCTCGTGAGCATCGAGCTGAATTCGTTTTCCGACTCGAGGCGTCGCACCGGCATGAAGAGGTGCGCCTCGGCGTCCGGGTAGCGGGTGAGCAGGTGCCGGACGAGCTGGGTCTTGCCGGTGCCGGGCGGCCCGGCGAGCAGGAGGCCGCGATGCGGCGAGAGTTCGAGCGCGGCGGCGCGGCGGCGCAGGCTCCAGAAGCGATCGAGCCAGCCGAGGAGGTCGCGCTTGAGCTCGGGCGCGAGGATCACGTCGGCCTCCTCCACACGGGGCGGCTTGAGGCTGCGGGGCGCGCCGCCCCAGCACTGGAGGCGTTGGGGTTCGCGGATCGATCCCAGTGTGCGGCAGAGCGTGCGAAGACTCTCGCCCGTTCGGCCGAGCATGACGACGCAGTGCACCAGATCCCACGTGCGGGGGCGCGCGCGGGGCGTGGGGACGACGGAGCCGGCTACGAGGTAGTCCTCGCCCGCCACGCGCGCGGAGTAGGCGCCGGTGGCGTGCGTGATCAGATCGCGGCCGCCGTAAGGCGCGTCGCCGATCGTGAAGAATTCGCCGGCCGAGTCGTAGGCACGGTGGCTCTCCTCCGAGAAGATGCAGCACTCCAGGAGGTACTCGGTGAGACCGGGCAAGCGGTGCCAGGTGCCACCGGCGGCGCGGATGTTTGCGAGTACGGCTGTGAGGTTCATGGGGCGGACGAAGACTTCTTCGCCGAGCTCGAGCCCGACGGCGCGGCCGGCGGCGCGCAGGGCGTCGTAAAGGGCGGCTGGGAGGAGCGAGAGGGGCAATGCGGCGGAGGCGGACATGCTCGGGCTCGGCGCTGTGGCGGTCGATCGGATGCGGTGGAGGAGCCGAGCGGCGTATGCAAGTGGCGTCCCCGATCGCGCGCCGGCAAAATGTTGACAGCGGCGGCTGAACCGTTGCCGGGGACCGCGCGAACGCAGTGTCAGAGAATGAGGCGATCGAAGTGGACGAGCAGCGCGAGCATAGTGCCCGGCAGGTTGCGACGAGATGCTGCAACGCGCGGCGGCGGATGCGAGATTGGTGCCGCGCGGTGCTCCAAATCTGATTCGGTCTCGGCTGTGCCTGACCGAGAGCTCGGAAACCTGGCGTCCGTCCGTGACCCACCAGGCAGGCCGGCTAGCTGCTCCGACAGGTGCTCGTCGACGAGCAGCCGCACGGCCAGGTCAGGCGGCCGAAATGGTCAGCGTTCGACGCTCGCGTTCGGCAGCGGAGGCGAGAGATGCGCGGATGTCCTCCGAGGTCAGCTGAGGAAATTCTGCCAGGAGCTGCTCTGGAGAGGAGCCGGCGGCCAGATACGACGCACGTCGCCCACGGTGATCCGCGTGCCGCGCACTCGTCCGCGTCGACGCGGTATGGCGAAGCGCGCGAAGGGCGATGCGTGTTCCGTGCGCAAATTGGAGATCAGCGGCGCGACTGCCAGCGGCGTGGATGTCGCCGTCCGTGCATCACGCCCAGCACAACGACCTCCTCGGCCAGCACACGGAAGTATATGGCGTATGGAAAGCGGGGTATTCGAATTCGGCGGATCTCGCGATGCACGCG
>DASUJH010000016.1 GCA_036279355.1 Gemmatimonadales bacterium | reverse complement strand
ATTGGTGGGGCCGTTCGGCTGCGCGATCGTGTTGCCGTCGCCGCTCGCCGCGATCCTCACCGCGATGCCCGAGAGCGGATTGCCGCCCGCATCGCGCACGGTCACCGTGACGTTGGACGAGCCCTGGCCCGCGACGAAGGTCGTGGGCGACGCGGACACGCCCGATCGGCTGCCGCTGGGCCCGGCACTCGCGGTGAACACAACGGAGCCCACGTCCGACACGACTGCCGTAAGCGTGTTGGTCCCGGCGGCGGGGCCGAGCGTCCAGCTTGTGGATGCCTGTCCGTTTGCGTCGGTCTTGCTCGTGGCCGGATTGGCACTGCCCCCACCCTGCCCGATGACCCACGCGACCGAGCGACCCGGCACGCCGTTGGCGTCGGCATCGACGATCCGCACCACGAGCGGCGCGGGCAGCGCCGATCCGGCCGCGGCGGACTGATTGTTTCCTGAGATGATGGAAATCCTGGCCGCGGAGCCGGCGGTGGCCGTGGCCGTGAAGATGACGGGCGCACTCACACCCGCCGTGCGGGCGACCGCAGCCTGCGCACCCGCGTTGGGGCCGAGGATACGCTGCACGGCCGTGAGGCCCGCGGCGTCGGTCGCCGTGGTCGGCGCGCTCACGCTGCCGCCGCCGGTCACGCTCCAGGTGACCGAGGCGCCGGCGACGGGATTGCCGGCCGCGTCGCTCGCACGAACCACGAGCGAGTCAGGCAGCGGGGCGCCCGCGGGGGCGGACTGCTTGTCGCCGCTTACCGCCGCGAGCGCGGCGGCACGTCCCGCACCCGCCGTGGCCGTGAATTTCGCGATGAGGGGATTCGCCGCACCCACCACGCGCGCCTCGGCTCGCTGGGCACCGGCGGAGGCGCCGAGCGTCCAGCGCGAAGCCGCGCGGCCATCCGCGTCAGTCCGGACGGTATCGGGCCTGAGCTGCCCGGCATTGATCGTGATCTGGCCGCTGCCGTCGATGAGCACGAACGCGACGGTGGCGTCGGCCACGGGCCGGTCGCGCGTATCGGTGACGCGTACGACCAGCGAGTCATCCAGCGCCGCGCCAACTTTGGCGGTTTGGCCGTCCCCTTGTACGATCGCGACCGCAGCGGGCTCGCCCTCGGCTGGAAGCACGAGGTCCTCGCCGCCACACGCGAATGACAAGGCCGCCCCGAGCAGCGCGACTGGCAGGTAACGCATCCGTGCGAGCCCTTTCGAAGAATTGAAAGGTCACGCTACAGATAGCGGTCCGACCGGAGGCCTGGATAGGAGCTAGATCACAGCTTCGGCAGCACGGTCTGCGGGACGCCGGGGCTCGCGGCGGCCCCGTAAATCGAATCGCCGCCGTAGCATGCGACGACGAGATAGGTTCCCACCGGAAGCTCGCGGGTGGTGAACGAGGCGCGGCCCTCATCGTCGAGCGCGATCGGCTTTTCGCTAAGCAGCGTGCCGCCGGCCCCGCAGGCGCCCCGCTGGAAGGTGACGCTGCCACTCGGGGCCGGCGCCCCGTGCACGCTCACCTTGGGAGTGACACTCGTGGTGAAAGTCACCCGCTGCCCCTGGCTGATCACCGGGTCGCTCGAGCTGGGTCCGCTGGCCTCCGCGGCGACATGATCCACGTGGTGCTGCGCGCTTCCGCTGCTCGGCAGGTGATCGGCATCGCCGGCATAGGAGGCGGTGATGGTCTTGTCGCTCGCCGTAGTGGGGGTGAGGGCGCACTGGCCATCGGCCACGGATGCCGAGCACGTGGCGCTTCCGTCGCTCACCGTGACGGTGCCGGTCGGATTGCCGACCGGTGCGGCTGCCGTCACGGTAAAGGCGACCGTATACGGCGCGAACACGGTCGAGGGCTCCGGCTTCACGCTCGTGATCGAGGTCGTCGTGGGTGCCGGGAGCTCAATGGCCGTGGCGATCGCCGTGAACGTGACCGGCGAGCCGGCGGCGTTGTCCGCGCTCGCAGTCGTCTTCTGGGTGCCCGCGTCGGGGCCGAGAATGCGCTCGACGGAGGCACGGCCATCGGCGCCCGTTGCCGTGCTCGAGGTGTTGAGGCTGCCGCCGCCGGTGACGCTCCACGCGATGGCGAGCCCGGCGACCGGCTGGCCGGCGCCGTCGGTGGCCTTCACGACGAGGGGCGCGGGGAGCGCGCCCCCGGCGGGCGCGGTCTGCCCGTTTCCCGAGACGGCGGCGATGGTGACCGCGGGGATGTCGCCTGGAAGGAGAAGGTCACTGCCACCGCAGGCAAAGGCCGCGCCCGCCGCGGCGCCGATGGCGGCGACGAGGAGTGCCGGCGAGGGGCGGCGGAGGCCGCGCGGCTCACTGGACATCGAACGTCGTCTTCCCCGAGCTCGGGGCGAAGGTGTCGTCGCCCGAATACGTCGCCGTGATCGTAGTCGTCCCGCGCACCGAGGGGACGAACGAGCAGAATCCGCTCGCCACGTCGGCGGTGCAGGAGTCGGGGCCGTCGGTTACGGCCACTTTGCCGGTCGGCGTCTGCGCTGTCGCCGACATCACGGTGAACGACACGCGAACGAGCCGAAGCAGGAAGTTCCGGCTCTCGGTGACGCCGGTGATCGTCGTGGTGCTCGGCGCCTTCGTCACCGTGACGGTGGCCGGTGTCGCGACGGCGATGCCGCCCACCTTGGCGGTGATCGTGTAGCTGCCGACCTTCGTCGCGCTGAAACTGAACGTGGCGGCCCCCGAAGCGTTGGTGGGCGCCGAGGCCGGCGCGATCGTCGCCGAGGCGCCGCTCGAGCTGGCGGACGCGGACACGCCGGCGATCGGGTTGTCGAATTCGTCGCGCGCGGCCACCGTGACGGTGCTGGTGCCCGCGGCCGGAATCGACGATGGATTGACCGTGACACTCGAGCGGCTGCCGCTCACCGGCCCCGGGCTCAGTGCGATCGGATCCGAGACCGCCGGCGCAATCGCGGAGCCGGCGTTGGAAAACCGCAGCGTGTAGCTCGTCGCCGCCCCGTGCAGGGCCAGATCTATGAAGGTGGCCAGTCCGCTCGCGTCGGTGGAGGCAGTGAGCTGGCCGTCCAGCACGCCGCCCGCGTCACTCGGAAGCTCGGCCGAGATGGCGATCCCGGCCTGGCGCACGGCGTTGCCGAAGGCGTCGGTCAGCTGCACCTGCGGCTGGCGGGAAAACGGCGTCCGTTGCTGGGCCGACGCGGACGGCTGGCGAACGACGGCGAGCGCGCTCGCGCCTCCCACCGTGGCGCTCGCGGAAAACGTGATCGGTGAACCGGCGAGACCGGCCGCGGTCGCGACCGTGCGCGCCTCGCCGATCCTGGAACCGAGGACGCGCTGCACGGCCGCTCGACCGTCGGCGCCCGTGGTGGTGTTCGTGGCATTCACCGACCCGCCGCCGGACAAGGTCCACACCACATGCGCGCCGGGCGCAGGATTGCCGTCCGCGTCGGTGGCGCGCACCACCAGCGAATCGGGGAGCGCGCTCCCCGCGGCGGCCGTTTGCTTGTCGCCGCTCACGAGCGCGAGCCGGGCCGGCGTGCCGGCGGTTGCGGTGGCCGCGAAATGGGCCGCGAGGGCCGCGCTCGCGCCCACCACGCGGGCCTCGAGGGTCTGCGCGCCGGCGCTCCCGCCAAGGGTCCAGTGCGCGGCGGCACGGCCCTGTGCGTCGGTGAGTGCGGTATCCGGCGCGGCGGCCCCCGCGCCGGCCGTCACGACGAACGCCACGCGTTGCCCGGCGACGGGACGCCCGTTCGCGTCGGTCACGCGCACGGCGACGGAGTCGGGCAGCGTCGCGCCGGCTGCGGCCGACTGGCCGTCGCCGGCGGCGATCGTGATGGAAGCGGCGGCGTTGTCACTCGGCAGGAGGAGGTCGCTGCCGCCGCACGCCGCGGCAACGGCCAAGCCCGCGCAGGCCGCCACCCAGGCCAACACGCCGCGCGGCGCACGGGGGGCGCGGACGGAATCGGCAAGCGAGGCGATGGCGCGAGATGCAGGCATAGCAGCCGAGTTCCGCCAAGAGTCAAGGCTAAGGTACGGGCGGGCCGAGCGGGCGGAAGGGGTGCCGGCGCATCGTGAGTGGCATCAAGGAGTTACCAAGTGAGGTTCGGTCGCTGCCGAGGTGCTGAAATTACCGTCACCCGCGTAGGTGGCGGTGACCTGGCGAGTCCCGGACGCCGTAAACGTGATATCGCATTGGCCGATTTGAACGCTCGCGGAGCAGCTCTCCGTCCCGTCGGTGCTCACATTCACCGTGCCGGTCGGCGTGCCTGCGCCGGGCGCGTTCACCACAACTGTGAATGTGACCGTCACGGCACTGCCGACCGTCGAGGGCTCGGGGCTGAACCCGGTGATGGTGGTCGTTGTGCTGGCTTGGCCAACTAGCTGCGCCGTGGTCCCCTCCGACGGGCCGAAGCTCCCGGACCCGGCGTAGCACGCGCGAATGGTGTGCGCGCCGACGCTTAGCGTGCCGATCGCGCCAGAGCTCGCAGTCCCTGCACCGTTGAGCGACGCGCTCGCGATCGTCCCGGTGCCACTCGCGCACGTCGCATTGTCCTTGAACGTCACCGTCCCTCCCGGCGTACCGCCCGAGCCGGACACGGTGGCCGTGAACGTGACGCCCTCACCGAACACGGAGCTCGCGTTGCTGGAGCTCACGGAGGTGTTGGTCCCGGCGGCTCCCACCGTCTGCCCGCCGGTCAGCGAGCCGCTGCTCGACTTGAAGCTCGCCGTTCCCGCGTAGCTCGCGCTCACGGTGTGCGTGCCCGGCGCCAGCGTGCTCGTCGTGAGGGTCGCCTTGCCGCTCGAGAGGGCGACAGGCGAGCCGGAATTCGAGCCGTCGATCTGGAACTGCACGTTGCCGGTCGGTGTGCCCGCACCAGGCGCCGCCGCGGCGACCGTGGCCGTGAAGGTCACGCTCTCGCCGAAGTCGGAAGGCGTCTTCGAAGTCGTGACCATGGTCGTCGTGCTCGCCGCGCTCACCGTATGCGTGCGTGGCGAGCTGGTGCTTCCGGCGAAATCGGCCGAACCCTGGTAGGCCGCGGTGAGATTCGCGCTCGCGACGACCGCGGTCGGCACGAAGCTGCACTGGCCGGCGGCTACGGTGCCGGTGCAGCCGCCGGCGCCTTGCAGCGCCACGACCACGTTGCCGGCGGGATCGCCGCTTCCCGGCCCGTTCACCGTCAAGGTATAGCTCACGGTGATGGACTGGCCGAAGACCGAGGGGTCCGGCGTATCTGAGGCGATGACGGTCGTAGTCGTCGCCTGGTTCACCTGGTGCGCGGCACCGGCCGAGATGCTGGGAGAGAACGTGCCGTCGCCGCTGTAGCTCGCGGTGACGGTCTTGACGCCCGCGGTGGTCGAGAGCAGGGAGCAGCTTCCGCTGGGCGCGGAGGCCTGGCACGTGGCACCGGCGCCGTCGCTCACGGTCACCGATCCGGTCGGCGTGCCGCTCGCGGGCGGCACCGGGTTCACGCTGAAGCTCACTGTGTAGGCTTGGCCGACCACGGTGGCGCCGGCGGGCACCGTCACGTTGGTCGTGGTGCTGCCGCCGGCCACATTGAAGGCGTTGCTCTCCGCACTCACGAGGCCTGAAGCCAGCGCGGTGAGCGTGTAGCCCGTCCCCGGCCGATTAACCGTCAGATTGGCGAACGTCGCCGTGCCGTTCACCGCGCTCACCGTCGTCGTGCCGCCCAGGGATGCGCCGGTCGCATTGCTGCCCAGCGCGACTGTGATCTGGTTGCTAGCGCCCGTCACCACGTTGCCCGCGGCATCCTGGACCTGGACCTTGACGGCGGGCGTGATCGCCGCGCCCACCGTGGCGTTGGACGGCTGCACGACGAAGACGAGTTTGTTGCTGATGCCGATCGTGCCGGTCGCGATGAACGTCGCGGGATTTCCTTGCGGCCCCGTGCCGGCGGCGGTCGCCGTCAGCGTATTCCGCCCCGCGATCACGCCGAGCCGCCACGAGGTGGCCGAGGCGACGCCGTTCGCATTGGTCTTGACCGGCGTGATGGGCGCCACGCTGCCGCCGCCCCCGGTCACCGCGAAGGTGACGGCGACGCCCGCCACCGGATTGTCATTGGCGTCGGTCACCTTGACGGCCGGCGGCACGGCCACCTCGCTGCCCGCGTTCGCGGTCTGGCCGTCGCCGGCCGACTTCGCAACCCTCGCCGGGGGCGATGCCGCCGCCGTCGCCGTGAACGTCGCCGAGAGATTTGCCGGCGCACCATTCCCGGTGGGCTTTGCCACGACGGTCTGCGCGCCCGCGACGTCGCCCAGCAGCCAAGCGGCGGCGGCGCGCCCGTTGGCGTCGGTGGACGGCGACGGCGGCACCACGGTGCCGCTATTCGCGCCGGGCGTGAAGCTCACCTTCTGGTTCTGGACGGGACGATCCTTCGAATCGGTAACGCGCACCGCGATACTGTCGCCGAGCACACCGCCCACCGTGCCGCTCTGCTTGTCGCCGCCCAGGACCACGATCTTCGCGGCGACGCTCTCGGCGGGCAGCGTGAGGTCGTTACCGCCGCATGCGGTGGCGGCCAACGCAAGCGCCAAGGCCATGCACGGCACGAAGCCGAGAGCGGCGCCGGCCCGCGCAACGGAGACCGGACGGGATCGGTGGCGCGCGAGGCGCCGACATGCGATATGCACAGCACGGCGACGGGCATCTTCCATGCCCTGCCACTGAGGATGCATGAGCTTATCCTGCTTAGAGTTTCGTGGTGTGCGGGGCGCTTCGTGTAGGTCCGTCGCCACAATTTGCGGAGAAGGGACGGCAGAAGCGCCAGCGACAATCTAGCGCGGCCGCCGACACAATTGGCCCCCCTTGGAGGAGCATGGAAAGCTCGCCGACAAAGCCGGCCCGGAAATCACGCGTCATTCTCGTCATTCTGTTCTTCGTTGTCGCAGCCGTGTGCGCGCGGCTCGGTGTCTGGCAGGTGCACCGGCTCGAGCAGCGCCGCGCCGCCAATGCTCGGGCACTCGCGGAGCGCGCGCTCCCCGAGGCGAATCTGGCCCAGCACGCGCCGGACACCGCGCTCTCCGGACGCCGCGTGCGGGCGCGCGGCACCTACGATCGCGCGCATGAATTCGTGGTTCGCGGCGAGGTGATCGAAACGCCCGGCGTCGAGATCGTCACACCGCTGCGCCTTGCGGGCAGTGACACCGCGGTGCTGGTGGACCGCGGATTCGTGCCCTCGCCCGACGCGCTCACGCTGAGCGACTCGACCCGCGCGGCGATCGACGAGCCGGGCGTGCGTGACGTGATCGGCCTCGCGAGCCCGATGCACGCGGCGCCCGATTCGGGCCGGCCGGTGGTGACTGCGGGCCGCACCACCTGGCGCCGGATCGACCTGGGCGCCGTGCGCGCGCGGCTCCCCTACCCCGTCCTCGACGTCGTGATTCTGCAAGAGCCCAATGCCGCACTGCCGAGCTTCCCGCGGCGCCGTCCGCCGCCGGCGCTGGACGATGGTCCGCACCTCGACTACGCGATCCAATGGTTCTCGTTCGCGGTCATCGCACTGGTGTTTGCCGCCGTCGTGTGGCGCCGGGGCACGGGCGCCCCGCGGGAGATCTAGGCGCGCCCGAGTTGCACCAGCTCCGGGTGCGCAATGAACTCAGGGCAGATCGTGCGGTCGAACTCGTAGGGCCCGCCGGTCTCCGCGTCGGTCCAGGGGAATCCCCGGCAGACCGCGGGGTAGTACGGCTCCCGATGGATCGTGCAGCAATTCTCCACCAGGAAGATGCAACGCCGCCTGCGCACCCGCGTGCGCCACTCGCCCCAGCGCGTGCGATATACAGTGTGCGCCCCGTGCACGCGGGAAATTGCCGCGGCCTCGTCCTCGCTCAACGTGACGCCGTAGGCGCAACACGCGGAGCCGTGCGGGCACGGAAAGCAGGGAAGCGCGGGATACGCGCGCGGTGCGCTCATCGGGCGTTCCTCGCGAGGATCTCGGTCAGCAGATGGCCGCCGAGTGGCTCAGAGGGCTGGCGACCGAGGCGCGCTTCGGGCTGGAGTGAGCATGCGCCAAATTAGTTGTGCGCTGACACGGCGGCAAAGTGCAGCGCGCGATGTCGCCCTTAGAGCACGCGGTGCGTCACGAACGCGTGCGGCGGCGCGCTGAACGCGAGCGTGCATCCGCTGTCGGTGAGCGGCGCCGGCCGGGGCTCGCGCTCGTCGGCACGCACCCGCCATGCCCGGCCACGCGACGTGCCGAAGCACCACCGGCCGTGCACCGATCTCGCGCTCAGGTTCACGCAGCGCAGCACGACGCCATCACCCGCTTCGGCCGGCTTCACGGCGGAGACGACGAGGCCGTCGCCCTCGAGCGCGATGGACTCCGGCGATGGCGCGAGTGCCACGGCATCGGCCACCCACCAGGGGCGGAGCGGGAGAAAGGCGTCTTCCCAGCGCGCGGCGAGCCGATCGCCCGGATCCAGGTCGGCCGCCGTGATGGGGCAAAGCGCGAGGTCGATCGCATCGGGGCCGAGGCACTGCGCGAGCGGGGTCGGCTCGGGCCACGCTGCGTGGCCGGGGCGCGCGGCGAGGTCACCGCGCGAGAGCGCGCCCACCGCGCGGAACAGCGTGAGCAGGAGATCGCCCGCCGCAGTCCACTCGACCTCGAAGAAGCCGGGGATGAACAGGGCAAGTCCTCGCGTGCCCTCCGCCGCCGCGGCGACGCGGTGCGCGGGCGCCGTTGGCACCGGAGTCTCGCGGGGATACTCGCGCGGATCGGCCTCGACGGGCATCCGTGCCGCCATGCCGAACTGCGCACCCGTCACGAGCGGCGCCCCCACGAGGCCGAGCGGCAGGCGGGCGCGGAGGCGGTGATCGGTCGCATGATTGTCGACCTCGAGCCGGCAGTGCACGAGCGGGCTGTCATCGTGCAATCGCACGACGAGGCGAGCGGTGCCGCGCCCGGCGGGGAGCGCGTAGCGGGCTTCCAGCACGGACACGAGCGGTCCCGCCGCGAGCACCCGCACGCGCGCGGGACCGCGCGCCCGCTCGACCCGGTCGTTCAGCGGCGGAGCGTAGGTGTACGTGTCGCCCACGTCGCCGCCGCTCTCGAGCGCGAGCAAGCGGTCGAACCGCGCGCCGGTGCGGCGGTCGGTGAGGCGGAGCGAGCCGTCGCGGGCGACGGCCACTTCGACGAACTCGTTCCGCAACGTGCGCCCGACCGCGCGCGTGCGCCCGCGCGGGCCGGCGCCCGGCGGCGCGGGGTCAAGAACCGCCGCGCCGAGCCCGGCGATGGCGGGCGCACGAAAGGCGATGCGGACCAGGTCGACTTCGTCCTGGTCCGGATAGTGGTGGTCCGCATCCAGTCGACGCTGCGCGACGCGGCGCCCCAGGATCTGCAGCGGGATGCGGGTGCCGTCCGTGGCGCGGAGCGAAAGCGGCTGCCACCCGCTGCCCCGCCGCGGCTGGCGCGCGCCGGGCGGCCCGACGAGCACGTCGCGCCGAAAGAAGGTGAGGTCGGCGACGATGATGCCGCCGCGCCGGCGCACCGCCGGATTCCAGAGCACGAGGCGCGGGCGCACGGCGCCGGGCTCGTCGCGCGCGCGATCGGCATCGAGACCGACGAGCCGAGCCAGCGCGCGGTGGCTCACCTCGCGCGAGACGGCCTCGACCGCGCCGAAGCGCGCGCGCATGGCGGCCACTACGGCGTCGCTCACCGAGCCCGAGATCGAGTCATGGAACTGGTTGCGCAGCAGCGTGCGCCAGGCATGGCGCAGCAGCGCGGGGCCCGCGCCCGCGGCACCCGTGAGCGCGACGAGCGGCTCGGCCACTCGCTCGAGGGCGAGCTCGGCGAGCGAATTGCGCCGCTTGAGGTGCGCCCGGGTGCCGTGCACGCCTTGCAGCGTCCAGGTGTACCCGTAGGACCAGCGAAGCTCGCCGGCGAGCGCGGCGGGCGGCGCTGCGGTTCGCACGTCATCAGCCGCAGCGGCGCAGAACTCGTCCAGGCGCGAGATCCGCACCTCATGGCCCGGCTCGAGCGCCGCGAGCGCGTCGCGGAGCCCCGTGAGATCTGAGTGCACCCAGTGGTGATCGGCACCGACGAGGACAGCGACGTGGCGCGTCACCGCGCGCGGCACAAGCTCGGCGCGCGCTCGGCGCCATGCCGACGCGAGCTCGTCGCCGCTCGAGAGCGCAGCGCCGATTTCGTATCCGTCGGGCGGCAGGTGATAGAGCAGCACGTCGCCACCGGCGGCCCCACGCCAGCGATAGAGGTCGCGCGCGCCGGCAAGCCCGCGCCAAAGCGCAACGGAGCCGAGGCCGAACTCGTTCGCCAGATCGGGCAGTGTCGCGGGGTGGCCGAACGCATCGGGCGAATAGAGCACGTCGCTCCGACGCCCAAGTCGCTCGGCGTCCGCCGCACCGGCCAGGAGGTTGCGCACAAGCGACTCGCCCGAGGGAATCTGCTCGTCGGCGAGCACGTACCAGGGGCCGAGCTGCACGCGGCCGGCCGCGGTCAGCGCACGAATGAGCGGCTCGCGCTCGGGTCGCACCGCGAGGTAGTCCTCGATCACCACGGTCTGGCCGTCGAGCAGGAAACTCCGCAGGCCAGGCTCGCGCTCCAGCCGGTCTACGAGATCGTCGAGCAGCTCGACCAACCGCGCGCGAAACGCCGCGGCCGGCAGATACCACTCCCGGTCCCAATGGGTATGCGGGATGAGATGGAAAACGAGCGCGGGCACGCTCAACTGTAATTGGTGTACGGCTCGAGCAGCACGCGAAGGTCGAGGGGCTTGAAGCGGAAGACGTGGGTGAGGCTGACCTGGTCATCGCCGACCCGCTCGACGCGGGTCTCGAGCAGCTCGAAGTCGTCGCGGCCGCCCAGGCCCATCTGGTTGAGGCGCTCGGCTTCGGAACGGCAGACGTCGCCGGGCGTCGGGCGGCTCGCGGGATAGGCGTCCTCGTGGTGACTCACGAGGGCGCGCCACTGGTCGTCGCCGGCGCGCTCGACGGAGGCACGGATCTGGTCGCGGGTGTACGCCATGAGGAGGAGAGCAGAACCGAAAAGTGCGCCGCGTCAGGCCCGGGAGGAGAAGATGTACCAGAGGGTCGCGAGCCCGAGCCCCGCGCCGGCAAAGAACACCCACCCGGCCGAGTGCACTGCCTCAGTCACCGTGGCAGTTACCGTACTGAGGCCGGCCCCGAAGGTGAGCAGCGCGTACTCGACCATATATCCCTCCGGACCAGCACCCGCCGCTCCAGCACCCACTTGCCGGCGCCCGCCGCACCGGCCCCCATCCGCCGGCCGGCCCCACGGACCCGCTCTACGCTACATGCCGCCATGTCGGCCGTCAATGTATGTTGCCCCGATGCCTGACCCGACCACTGCGCGCCGCGCGGCGCCAGGCCGCATTGTCCGCAGCGCCGAACCGCCGAACTACGAGCTGGACCTCGCTCGGCTCACGACGCTACTCACCCCGACCGATCAGTTCTACGTCCGCTGCCACGGCACGGTGCCCGACGCCGCGGCCGATTGGCGGCTCGACGTTGGCGGCCTCGTCACGCGGCCGTTGACGCTCGACCTCGCGGCGCTGCGTGCGCTCCCGCAGGCGGAGTGCATCGCGACGCTCGAATGTGCGGGCAATCGGCGCACGCTGCAGCGGCCCGTGCCCGGCGGCGTTCAATGGCAGGAAGGCGCGGTGAGCACGGCGCGCTGGGGCGGGCCGCGCCTGGCCGACGTGCTTGCGCGCGCCGGGCTCAGGCCGGAGGCGCTGCACATCCGACTTGCGGGCGCGGACCGCTGTGCGAGCGAGGGTGGCGACCTCGCGTTCGCGCGGAGCGTGCCCCGCACGTTGGCGGAGCAAGACGGCGCCCTGCTCGCGCTCACCATGAACGGCGTGCCGCTCCCGCCGTTGCACGGCGCGCCGGTACGCCTCGTCGTGCCGACGCGCTACGGAATGGATTCGGTGAAGTGGCTGCGGGCGATCACGGCTGCGGCGGAACCGGAGCCGGGAGCGTTTCAGACCGCCGACTATCGGTTGTGGTACGGTGATGGAGGGCCGGGCGACGAGCTTGGCCCGCTGCGGGTGGCGTCGGTGATCGCGATGCCGCGTGCCGGCGCCCCGCTCCGTGCGGGAACGGTGCGGATTGCCGGGGCGGCGTGGACCGGCACGGGCACGATCGCATCGGTCGAGGTGAGCACGGACGGAGGAGCCCGCTGGCGATCCGCGCATCTGCTCGGCGCTGCGGTGCCGGGCGCCTGGCGTCTCTGGGAATCAGAGTGGGACGCGAGGCCGGGCGAGCATACGCTCGTGGCGCGCGCCTGCGACACGGCGGGCAACCGGCAGCCCGACGCGCTGCCCCCCAACCGGAAGGGCTACGCGAACAACTTCGTGGTACCCGTGACCGTCGGCGTGGGGCCCGCCTGAGGGCGCTACGCGCTCAGCAAATCCGGCTGACGGACGCCGCGAACCGCGCGCGATCGAGCAGCCGCGCGATCGACACGCCGGGCACCGTCATCCACCCCTCGCGATTCATCGTCAGTTTGATCACGTCCACGTTTCGGCCGAACCAGCGCGTGCTCGGCTCCAGGTCCGAGGGGTAGACAAACCCCGCCTGCGCCGCCATCGCGATCGCGGCCTGGCTGCCGAGCCCGGACTCGGGCATGGTGCCGCCCCAGAGCGCGGCGCCGAATTCTCGCGCGGCGGCGTGGATGCGGAGCGCTTCGGTGAGCCCGCCGACCCGGTGCACTTTGAGGTTCCAGACCTTGGGACCGTCGAGCTCGATGAGCTGCCGGGCGGCGCGCGCATCGCGGAGCGTCTCGTCCACGCAGATTAGGGTGCGAAGCCTGTGCGCGAGACGCGCGTGGCCCACCAGCTCGTCGGGCGCGAGCGGCTGCTCGATGTAGAGGAGCTCGGCGTCGTCGAGCACGCGCAGACTCGCCTCGTCGCGCGGCCACTCGTAGGCGCCGTTGGCGTCCACCGTGAGCGGAACGCCGCTGCCGGCGAGCGCGCGCCGTGCTGCGATGACAGGCTCCACGTCCCAGCCGGGCATTACCTTGATTTTCACTCGACGATACCCGTGACCGAGCGCCTCGTGAACGGCTCGCTCGAGGGTAGCCGGCTGCCGGTCTTCCGGGATGCCGAGGGAAATGCCGCAGGGGATCGCGGGGGCCGGCGGCTCGCCGACGCGCGCCGACAGGCAGGCCGCGAGACTGGTGCCGAGGCGCGCGGCTTCGAGATCCCAGGCGGCGGTCTCGATGCCTGACCGCGCGAAGGGGTTGCCGCGGATGCCGGGGCGGAGCGCCGCGTCCACTGCTTCGGGGTTCTCGAACTCGCCACCCACGACGCGCGGCAGCAGCGCCCGCTGGATGAGATCACGCGCGGAGGCGAGCGTCTCCTCCGAGTAGAACGGCAGCTCGAACGGAGGCGACTCGCCATAGCCCATGTGGCCCGCCTCGTCGTGCAGGACGACGACGAGCGATCGCCGCTCGCGCATAGTGCCGCCGGAGATGGCAAACGGCTCGCGAAGGGGGAGGGTCAGCTCGTAGAGCTCGGCGCTGGCGATGTGCATGCGGCGGTCCGCCGGTGGTAAGTCTCAGGCCCGCGGCCCCGGCACGAGCTCAAAGCCTGCGACCGCGAAGTGCCGGTCCAGCGCGAGCGCGCGGCGGAGCCGTCGCTGGCGCATCACCTCGAAGCTCATGGCGTCGGTGAGGCTCAGGTCCTGGTCGGTGAAACGGCGGAGCCACCGCTCGACGGCGGCGAGGCGCAAGTCCCGGCCGACGTCAATGACTTCATGCGTGGGATCGGTGGCGACGCCGTCCAGAAACCTGAGCGCCATTGCCGGGCCGCCCAGCTCGAGCAGGAGGATGTGCATTTCGGCGAGGACGGGCGCGGTGGTGATGAGCGCTCCTCCGCGCCGGACCTGATCGGCATACGCGGCGCGCGCCCCTGCGTGCGACGACTCCCGCCGGCTCAGCGCCGCGAACCAGCCGGATGTATCGAGGAAAAGCGCGCCGTTCACGGCGCGCGATGGGCCTCGGCCAGCACGTCGTCATGCCCCTTGGCGATGCCCGTGGGCCAATCCCCGGCTTCCGCCTCGTTCAGGAACGCCAGCATGGGGCTGTCGGTGCCACTGGCTGCCGCGGCAAAGCTCCGGATGCCGCGGCGCAGGATCTCGGCGCGGGAAAGTCCGCTGGAGCGCACCAGCGACTCGAGCAGCGCTCGGTCATCGGGAGCCAGGTAGACCTGGACCGGTTCCCGAACAGTGCGGCGGGGCGGTTTGCGTGGCATCATGATGCGACTGTAGCGCGTTACATGTACCGGGGCAATCCCCCGGCCGCGGGCGGCCGGCGCGCATCGCCTCACGCGCCGACCACATCGAGAAAATGCAGTTCCCCGCCGCGCCGCTCGAGCTGCCCCTGGTCCGCGCGATCGAGCAGGCCGGCCACGAGCCCATCGATGGGATGGAAGACGAGCGCGTGCAGCGCGCGCTGGGTGCGGGAGCCGGCGGTCGCGGGGTAGGCGCCAAGCGGGAGCTGGAAGAACGTGTGCAACTGCACGCTGGCGCAGCCGAGGCGGGCGTACTCCAGCAGCAGATGGCCGGAGCAGACATTGCCACTGCCGGCGAGCGGCGGGAGGGACACGCCGCGTCCGCGCGCGAGGGCAAGCGCGCGAAAGTTGCGATCGCTCAGGTCCCAGCCGCCGTAGGCGGCGCCGAGCTCGGCGTCGAAGAGCCGGTTGAACGCGACGGCCGCATCGGCCGAGCGGGCGGCGGCCTCGAGCATCGCTACCTGAAAGTCGTCGTCGAAGCGCGCGTTCATGAGCTTGAGGGACACGCGCGCGCCGCCCGGCGCAGCGGCGCGAACTCGCGCCGGCACCTCCGCGATCCAGCGGAGAATGCGGGCACGCTCGTCGCCCAGTGCGTCGCCGGCGAGGGTGGGGGAAAAGTCCTGCTCCACCAGCAGCGGCCCCGCGCCCCAGGCGCGCGCCAGCTCGGCCGTCGTGTGCACGTACTCGGCGTCGCGGAACGGCTCGTCGACCCGGGGCAGATGGTACTTGACGGACGGCACCACGAGCATCCCGTGCTCGTCCATGATCCGGCGGCCGGACCGCACGAGCTCGCAGTACGCGGCGAGGTCGCGGTCCCAGCCGCGGCCTTTCCATGTCACGGTCCATCCCTCGCGCCCGTCGCGCGCGCGCCGCGGCTCGACCCGCATGCGGGTTTCGTGGATGGCCCACGCGTCCATGGCGCGCGCGCCCGAGGGATCTTCGGCGATCACGGTCTTGAGCACGACGTACGCGAGCCCCGCCACGCAATCGGTCTCGAGCTGGTCGGCGTTGAGCGAGAGCTGGCCCGAGCCCTTGCCGATCGGGTGCGGCAGCGGCATGCCGAGATAGTGCGTGGCGAGGTTCACCCCGTACGCCTGCCGGACGTGATCGGCAAAGTCGCGCGGGAGCTCGCGCCTGAAGCGCTCGAAGTCAGCGGAGAGCCGCGCGCGCATCCCGCACCGCCTGCTGCACGACCTCCCGCTCGGCGTCCGGGAGCGCCGGACCCCACGGATCGTCGCAGGCGTCGGCCGAGATGGCGCCGTCGGCGGCGGCGGCCCAGAGCATCCGGCGCACGTAGCCTTCCATCGGCGGTGTGAAGGTGGCTTCGCCGAAGCGGTCGCAGACGGCGGAGAGGGCGACGAAGCGCGGCCAGTCGCCCGCCGCATGCGCGCACAGGAGCCGGGCCTGCACGTCGGTGAGCGCCGCGCCCATGCCCACGAGCGCGGAGCGCGCCCCCAGGAGCAGCGAATAGCCGAGGAACCGGTCCTCGCCGGTCATGAGCAGCTTGTCGGAGAGCGGGGTGACGAGGCGCGCCAGGCGCTGGAAGGTCATCACCGAATCGAGCGTCGCGACCTTGATGCCCACCACGCTCGGCAGCGCCAGGATGCCGCGGAGCGCCGCATCGTCGTACGCAGCGCCGCCCGCAGCGGCGTAGAGATAGAAGGCGAGCACCGGCAGCTCGCGGCCGAGATGCTCGTGGTAGGCGACGGCGTCCCCCGCGTCGGCGCTCCGCGGGAAGGCGAGCAGCGCGTCGGCGGCGAGCGCGCGGGCTTCGGCCGCGGTCGCAACATCCCAGGCTCCCGCAATGAGGACGCGGTCGGGAAGCGCGGCGCGCCAGGTGGAAAGCACCAAACGCCGGTCGTCGGGAGTCAGGTGCGGGCCACGGCCGGTGTGCACGTTGACCGCGACGCCCGCAATCGGCTGGCGCGCCATCCAGCGCGCGTACGCGGCGAGCGCCTCGCGGTCGAGCGCGCGGCCGCGGAACGGCACCGGAACAGCAGGCACCAGACCGCCGTCGAGCCGCTCGCGGATCTGCGCGGCGGGTTCGATCACACGTGCGCCGCCCGCGGTCATCCGGCCGCCAGCCGCTCCAGGTTCGCGTGCTCGATCAGCGCGCGCCGCTCGGGCGCCAAATCGAGCAGATCGAGCTTGGCGACACTCGTCTCCGGAATCCTGAGCGGCATGCCGGTGCCGAAGACGAAACGCTCGGCGCCCATGGTCGAGAGCAGCAGCTCGAGATGGTCCTCGGGCGGTCCCCAGATCCAGCAGATGTCCCACCAGATGCGCGCCGCCTCTTCGGGTGTCGAGCCGAAGTGCACCTCCTCGATGAACCCGCGGCCCGCGTGGGTGACGAGGAGACGCGCGCGTGCATGGGATCGGAGCAGCGCGCGCACGGCGGCGGCCGGCAGCTCGGGCGCGCGGTCGAGCGGATGCCGCTGGCGCGGGTCTTCGAGCCGCACCGCAAGCACCAGCGGGATGCCGGCCTCGGCGCACGCCGCAACGAGCCGCCGCATCGCCGCGCCGGCGGGATCGATCCCGTAGTAGGTCGGATCGGCGCGCACGGCCGGTGCGCGTGTCGCCGCGGCCTCGGCGAGCACCGCTTCCCAGCGCGGGAGTCCCGGGTGCACGGCGAGGGCCGGGCGGAGCCGCGGCATCTCGCGGCAGACATCGAGGAGCCACGGATTGCCTTCGGTCGGGTCCCGCCAGAAAATGCCGGGGAGGTGCGTCACCCACGCGCTGTCTGCGCCAATGCGGTCCATATCGCCGAGTACCGCAGCGGGAGAGGTTCCGGGCACGCGCCGATAGGGATACCCGCCGAGAAAGACGTTCGCGTCGAGGAGCATCAGCGAGGCATCATGTGGGACGCGTCAATCGCCGGTTGGGAACGCGCCGGGCGGGAAGATGCGCGCGGCGTTCCGCCAGCGGACCAGCTCCAGCTCGCCCGGCGAGAGTAGGTGCGCGAGGTAGCGGAGCTTTGCCCAGCCGGTGCAAATCGTGAGATCGCAGCCCCAAAGGATGCGCTCGATGCCCACCGCGTCGAGGCAGGCCTCGAGCATGCCGCCGTCGACGCCGCTCCCCGAGAGATCCACAAATACGTTAGGCACGTCGCGGAGCGCACGCAGCGAATGCAGCCAGTCGCCGCCGCCGCCGATGTGCGCGAGGATGAACGACACCGCCGCGTGGCGCGCCGCGAGCGCGCAGAGCTCCACCGCGTCCGACGCCTCCTGCCCCGGCACGTCGCCGCGGCGGTGCTGCCAGATGTGGTGCAGCACCGGCAGGCCATGCTCGCGCGCCGCATCTGCTACGGGATCGAGCAGCGGGTCATCGGCGCGGCGGCTCGCGGCGAGCTTCACGCCGATCATGCCGGCCGCGACACCCCGGCGGATTTCACGCAGCGCGTGCGCGGTGTAGTTCGGATTGACCGCGACGTAACCCCGGATCCGCGCGGGATGCGCGTGCTGGAGTGCGACGAGTCCATCGTTGGCGTACTCGAGATCGTCGGGCGAGGGAAAGTACGTGGGCGACGTCAGCCCCCAACTGCCGAGGATGGAGGCGACGTGAATGGTGATGCCGACGCGCTCCCCCGCGCCGAGCCGGCTCGCGTTGCGCGCGCGCCAGTCATCGCGGGGGGAACGGTCGGTGTAGAAATGGGCGTGGACGTCGACCAGCATGCCGGGAAGATACAGCCCCGGCTACAAATGCACGTCCTCGTCCCGATTGCGCTCGTGGACGATCTCGGCGGGGTCGCGATCGTCTCGGTAGATGGTGCCGGGGGGCGGCGGCACGTCGTGATCGCCCTCGATCGTGCCCGCGGGGCCGGTCACCTCGCTCGGATTCACTTCGTGCAGCGTGAGGTCGGTATCGTCCGAGATATCCTGGCTCACGGTGCCGTCCTCGTCGTCCACGTCGTCAATGTTGTCCACGGTTGGCTTCCGGTCGTAGAACTTGGGGCGCTCGACCGGGAACTCGGGGTTGCTCATTCTCACCTCCGCGCAGGCCTGAAGTCGGGGTTCATGGCGCGAAAGGTGGCCCGCGGGACGGCAGGCGTCGGAGATGCAGATCACAGCGGCGCGAATCAGCGGGTGAGGGCCGCGGCCAGGGCCTCGTCGAGGGCGGCGAGCGTACGATCGACCGCCGCCTCGTCGTGCGCCACCGACGCGAAGTTGTAGGCCGAGCGCTTGAAGAGGACGCCCCGGGGGGCCACGTCGCGGACCAGCGCCGCGCCGATCCGCTCGTCGGTGAACTGGAGAAAACACATTTCCGGGATGCCCGCGACACCGGCCACGAGCTCCGGATGGCCCGCAGCAAGGCCGGCAAGGCCGTTGAGCAGGCGCCGGCCCGCGGCGCGGAGCCGCGCCGGCACCTGCTCCCGCTCGATCACGCCGAGCGTGGCGCGGGCGGCGGCCAGCGACACGTACTCGGTGGCCAGGGTGGACGAGATCCAGGTGCGCGACACGCCTGCCATCACCTCGCGCCGGCCGCCGACCGCAGCGAGCGGAAAGCCGTTCGCAATCGCCTTGCCGAGGACGACGAGGTCGGGGAGGATGCGATAGCGCTCGGTGCCCCCGCCCACCGCGATCCGCCCCGCGGTCTTGATCTCGTCGATCACGAGCAACGCACCGACGCGCTCGGTCTCCTCCCGCAGCGCGTCCAGCCATTCGCGCGAGGGCTCAACCAGGACGATCGGCTCGGTAATCACGCACGCGAGCCGGTCGCCGGCGGCACGGATGGCCCCGCGCGCGGCGTCGGCGTCGTTGAACACCAGCTCGCCGTAGAGCGCGCTGGTGGCCGCGGGCACGCCCGGTCCGCTCTGACACCAGTCGAGCCAGCCGTGATAGCCGCAGCCGAGCACGAGCTCGCGGCCGGTGGCGACACGCGCGAGGCGTACGGCGGCGGCGCACGCCTCGGCGCCGCTCTTCAAGAAGCGGGTCTGCTCCATCCACGGCATGAGCCGCCGGAGCGTGTCGGCCACCTCGACCTCGAGCGCGGGCGCGAGCGGGCCGACGACGCCCGCTCCGACCGCCTCGCACGCCGCGCGGTTCACCTCGGGATGGGCATAGCCAAGGGCGACGGCGCCCAGGGCCATGATCCAATCGATGTACTCGCGGTCGTCGATGCTCCACACTCGGCATCCGCTCGCGCGGCGCATGCGGATGGGAACGTCGCCGGTGGCGGGCGCCACGTCCGCACCGAAGAGCGCCTCCGGCCGCTTGCTGCCGGTCGACGTGAAGCCGGCGACGGGCCACTCCGCCATCAGGCGAGCTCGAGCCGGCCGAAGCGCGCCGGGTCCTGCCGATCGCCGCGGAGGTAGACCCAGCCGCCGCCGCCGCTCCAGACGAGCTGACCCGCGCGCCGCTCGCGGTCGGGCAGCATCTCGTTCACCAGCAGATCGAAGTCGATGGCGTCGCCGGCCACGCGGGTATCCCAGCCCGGCGGGCGGAGGGCGAGCGTCACCGTGTAGCCGCCCTCACCCTCCGCCCAGGCGCCGGAGAGCATCTCGCCGGCGGCGCCCGTGCCGGGCACCGCGCGCACGCGAAGCTCCCCCGACGTTTCGGGCACGACGAGCCAGCCGAACACCGGGCCATCCGGCTCGAGCCGGAGATACACTTGCAGGCCGTCGGAGTGGATGTCATCGGCCTCATTGTCGAATCGAAGCGCCGGCGCATCCGCGGGGCGGAGACAGAGATCGGGCTTCGTCACCGCGACCGCGAGGTAGAGCGCCTCGTCATCCCAGCATGCTTCAGCGATGGCGCTCAGCTCGTCGGCGCCGGCGAATGGCTCCTCGCTCCGGCGGTACTGGTCCTCGTGATCGAGCAGCAGCGGCTCGTCGGCCTCGAAGCCGTCCGTCGTGCCGTCGAGCGGAGGCGGCTCGGCGATGCGAGTCGCGACCCCGCGCTGGCGGAACGGCTCCTCGCGCGGGAGCAGCGACGGGAGCGAGCGCTCCGTCGGGCGGCGGCCGCGCAGGCGCACCGAAGCGCCGGGGCCGTCGATGTTCCATCCCTCGAGCACGAGGTGGTGGCGATCGACTCCCGCGGAGGTCTCGATTTCGATCGCTTCGCCGGCGACACGGACGGCCGGCGGGCTGCCGCCGGCTCCGGCGGCAGCCGGCGTGAGCACCGACACGATGCGCGCGCTCTTCCCGCGCGCGCGCGCGACGTAAAACGGCGCCTCGCCGGTGCCCGGCGCGCCGGGGGCGACTCCACGGAACAACTCACCGTCGTGCGCCAGCGTCAGCGTGAGCGACGCGCCGACCGGTACGACAGCGTGCAGCACGATCGGGGCCGGCCCGGCCGGACGAAACCGCTCGACTCGCGACGCATGACCGCCCGCGCGCTCGGCGCCCTCGAGCTCGGCCGGCTCCCACACGCCCGGGCTCCGGACCTCGGCCTCACCGGTCGGATGCCACGGCAACTGGAGCGTATGCTCGCCCTCCGACGCGAGCTCCACGACGTCGAGCAGGTAATCGGGGCCTCCGATGATGGATCGGCTCACGTCGCCAAAACGGCCACGCACCCAGGTCCACTCGCCGTCGGCGTCAAAGAACTCGCACACGGCGTCGCCCGGCGCTTGCGAGCGGCCGTCGAGCAGCGGGGCATTGTGCGCGAGCGTCGAGCGATACCACGCCAGGTCGGGCGATACATACGAGCCCGTGCCGAAGTCCGGCAACCAATAAACACCGTCGGCATGGAGCGAGATGTTCAGCCGGTCAGGGTGGCCGTGGCCGCCGCCGTACGCGCCGCACTCGAGGCTCGCGTAGCGGGCGGGCGCGCGCAGCACGGCGAGGCCCTGGGGCTCGAGCAGCGCGCTACCGGCCTGCCAGCGCTCGGCCGCGCCGTCGAGCGCCGGCGCCGCGGCGAGGAGCATCCACCAGGAGAGATCGGCGCGACTCCGCGACTCGGGCGCGGGCTGGCCGGCCTCGTGCAGGTAGGAGTCGAACAGCTCCGCCGCGGGCGCGGGCGCTGCGTAGAGCGCGGCGAGCCAGTCCGCAAGGCCCGCGGTGTCGCGTTCGGCCCCGATGAGACCCGCGAGACCCGCCTCCCACAACTCCAGGTACATCGGCTGCGCGAGCGAAACGCCGAAGCGCGAGTCCTTGCGCGCGGGAAACGTCAGGTCGGGGAGTGCCGTGAGCGCAGGTGCGCGGAGTGCGGCGGTGAGCCGCGCGGCCAGCTCGGGCTCGGCAAACGGATCCACGCCGGCCGCGCGCGCCCAAGAAAATCCCGTGAGGAGTCCGCGCAGGGCGAAGAGATGGTAATTCTCGCCCTCGAACCACATCCCGTCGGCGCCGAATCCGCTCAGCAGGTGCGCGAGCAGGCCGGTCGGGCCCTCGACCGCGCGAGCGAGCAGCTCTTCGTCCTCGAACCAGACGGCGATGGCGGCGAGCGCCGCGTTGTGCCAGGTCTGGCGATTGGAGGCGCCCTCGTCAAAATCGCCGATCAGATTGGCGGCCTCATCGGCCAATTGCGAGACGAGCTGCTCGGTGGTCTCGTCGAGCAATGCCGACTCGCGCAGGAGCACGGCGGCGGCGAGATAGTTCGTGAGCCAGATCGACTCGAGATAGGTGGAGAAGAAGAGCCGAGCCGGGCCGAGGACGTTGTCGCGATTGGGATAGATGAGGTAGCGCTCGCCGTACGCGGCAAGCAGCTCGCGGGCGCGTGCAGCGGCGGCCTCCGCCGTGGCCGAGCTCGAGGCATCGGCCGATTCATCGGGAGCGAAGGCGGCGACCGCGGCGAGGTGCGCCATCCGCTCGGCGAGCCAGAGATGCTGGAACCGCGCCCACCAGCGCTCGTGGCGCTCGCCGGCGTAATACTCGCCGCAGCGAGGGCAGCGGTGCCGCCCCGCGGCCCACGGATCGAACGTGAGGGTGGACCCGTCGCGCGGGCAGACGCCGCCGTCCATCGAGAGCAGCGCCTTGTGCTCGGGAATGGTGGGCATGCGGTCGAGCACCGGCCGGGCACGCTCGGCGAGTCGCGCGTACAGCGCGGCGAGGTCGGGGGACCCGGCGATCTCGGCTTGGCGCGCCGCCAGCGCGTCGGCAGTCAGCACGCGCATGCTCCTTCGCTGGCCCAGCGCACGGGAAAGACGACCGCGCCCGCGCCGGCGGCTGCGGTGCGCATGCGGCTGGCCGTCGCGGCGTCGGGCGCGAGAAAGAACATGCACCCGCCTGCCCCGGAGCCCGCCGCCTTACCCCCCAGCGCACCGGTCCGCTGCATCGCGTCCTCCAGCTCGGCCATCTCCGCGGTCCGCATACCGGCGTCGAGCGCCTGTTGCTGGGTCCAGTTCTCGGAGAGCAGCCGGCCCATGCGCGCGAGATCGCCGGCCCGGAGCGCATCGGCCATCCGGCACGCCACGTCGCGCAGGCGGCGGAGCGCATTGCCCACGGCCGCATTACCCGCCTCGTACTCCGCCATCACCCGGCCAATCGTAGAGCCGGAAAAGCGCGATGCGCCCGTGTAGCAGAGCACGAGTCGGTGCTCGAGCTCGGCCGCCGTGGCCGGGTCGAGCCGGAGCGGGTCCACCGTGACTTCAGGATCGCGGAACGTCAGCAGGTTGAATCCTCCGAGTGCGGCCGAGTACTGATCCTGTTTGCCTCCCGGCACCCGCGCCTCGACCGCTTCGAGGCGCCACGCGCGCTCGGCCAGCTCATGCGGCGCGAGCGAGATGCCCGTGGCGGCGGCGAGTGCGCCAACCATCGCAACGTCGAGCGCGCCGGAGCTGCCGAGCCCACCGCCGATCGGCGCGCCGCAACGGGTCGTGAGCGTGAGCGGACCGGCGGCCGGCATTACCCGCAGCGCCGCGCCGAGGAGACCGAGCCTCCCTTCGAGCGGCGGCGCGGCCCCGGCCGCGAGCTCGACCCGCTCGCCCAGGTCCTCCGAGCAAAGCCTGACCGAGCGGCCGCCCGGCTCGACGGTGGCGCGCGCGAACAGCCGGATGGCGGCGTTCACCGCGACGCCGCCCTCGCGCGCGGAGAACGGGGGCACGTCGGTCCACCCGCCGGCGAAATCGAGCCGCACCGGCGCCTCGGCGGACGCCGCGCGCGGTCGATTCACGTGCGGGCCATCTCCGGCGCCGCTCACTCCCGCACCCACCAGTCGTGCACTGTAACGAGCTCTCCCCGGAGATCCATCGTGACGCCGCGCACTCGCCGGTTCATTCCCTGTACGCCGCGCGCATGATAAAGAAAGGCGACCGGCACCGAATCGGCGAAGAAGCGCTGGGCCGCGGCGGGGTCGCGCGGGGCGTCGAGGCCCGCGAGGGCGGCGAGCGGCCCAAGATAGCCGAGTCCGAGATCGCCCGAAACGCCGAGCACCGCGGCGTCGAAATCGTGCGCCGGCCCGTACACGCGGCCGAGAAACGCCGAAAGCTCGAGCTGCCGGATGACGACGCTGAAGCCGGCGTCGCGAAGCTGGGCCTGGATCAGTTGCTCCAGCACGTTATCCCCGCTGCCGACGGTGAGCAGCTCGATGCGTACGGGGTCGGCGCGGCGCGCTGCGGCAAGGCGCGCGGCATGCGGCATCGATGGCGGCGTAGGCGTGAGCGCCAGCGCGCCGGGCACGCCGGGCGGCACGGGGCCGGTCGCGGGCGTGCCGTAGCCGTACACGTACGCCTGGACGATTTCGCGCCGGTCGAGCGCCGCGGACACGGCGCGGCGCGCGGCGAGCCGGTCGAACGGCGGCCGCCGCGTGTTGAGCACGATGCCATAGGTGAAGAGCAGCGGATAGTCGAGCACCTCGAGCCGCGGGTCGCGCCGCACGAACGCGACGTGCGCCGGCTGGATGCCGGCGATGTCGAGCTCACCCGAGACGAGGGCGGCGAGCTTGGTCACCGGCTCGTCCACCACCGCGACGACGAAGCGCTGGAGTCGCGGCGGCCCGCCGAGCGACGCGGGGAAGTCGGGATTACGCTCGAACACCCAGCGCCGGTTGGGTTGGTGGGACACGAAGCGGAACGGTCCGTTGCCCACGGGGCGCTGGTTCCATGCGGCCCCGCGCAGGCGCCCGGGCGGCACCGAATCGAGCAGATGCGCGGGGAGAATGGCGAGGTCGGTGAGCACGTCGGGAAAGTCGTCCTGGGGCGTGCGGAAACGGAGCACGGCGGTCGAGTCATCCGGCGCGTCCACGCGCTCGAGATCGGCGAGATCGTTGGCGCGCGGATACCCGGTTGCCGGGCGGCGCGCCGCGTCGAGGGTCCAGGCGACGTCTCGCGCGGTGGTGGCAACCCCGTCGTGCCAGCGCACGTCGCGGTGCAACGCGAAGGCGAGCGTGCGGCGATCGTCCGACCACCGCCACGCCCGCGCGAGGTACGGCACGGGCCGGAGCGCCGAATCGTAGCGCGCGAGCGTCGTGAGCAGCACGTACTTCTGCACCTGCCTCGCGAGCGGGTGCAGGGTGAGAAGCGGGTTGATGCTCTGAAGATCCGCACCCGAGGCGTAGAGCACCGTGGCGCCGCGGAGCGCCGCGGCGGGGCGGCAGGCAGGCACGGCGACCGCGACGGCAACGGCGGCCGCCGCGATGGCGGCGCGCGACACGGAGCGACTCGGCAAACGAAGCACTCGCGGATTCTACTCAAATTGCCCCCGGCTGCGAACCGCACGACATTGCGGCATGATTCGCCAACTGCTGGTGCGCGGCGTCGCCGGCCTCGCCGTCGTCTGGGGCGTGGTGACGGCGGTATTCCTGCTGCTCCGCGTGGCGCCCGGCGATCCCGCGGCGCTGCTCCTGGGCCCGACGGCGACGCCGGTGCAGCTCGCGGCCGAGCGGCACACGCTGGGCCTCGATCGGCCCGTCGCCGAGCAATACGTCGAGTGGCTCGGCCGCTTCGCGCGCGGCGACTGGGGCACGAGCATCGCGAGCGGCCGGCCCGTGCGGCAGGTGCTCGCCACCGCGTGGCCGGCCACCGCGTGGCTCGTGGGCCTCTCGCTCCTGCTGAGCTACGCGTTCGGCATCGCGGTCGGCGTCATGCAGGCGGGCGTGGGCGGGACGCGGCTCGATACCGCGCTCTCGGTGGTGAGCGTCACGCTTTTCGCGCTGCCGGGCTATTGGCTCGGCCTCATGCTGGTGCTCGTCTTCACCTACGAGCTCAGGCTGCTCCCCGCCTTCGGAGCGAGCGGACTCGACGCCGAATTTCTCCCGGCCGGCGCGCGCGCGCTCGACGCGCTCCGACATCTGGCGCTGCCACTCCTCACGCTGGCGCTCATCGGCATCGGCAGCGTCGCGCGGTTCGTCCGCGGTGCGATGCTCGACCTGCGCGGCAGCCTCTTTCTGTCCGTGGCCCGCGCCAAGGGGCTCTCGCCCCGCCGCGTACTCCTGCGTCACGCGTTTCGGAACGCGCTCATCCCCGTGCTCACGCTGCTCGGCCTCTCGCTCCCCGCGATCTTTTCGGGCGCGGTGTTCGTCGAGGCCATCTTTGCGTGGCCCGGGGTGGGACGGGTGCTGGTCGAGGCGGTGCAGGCGCGGGACTATCCGGTGGTGCTCGCCGCGACCGCCGTGAGCGCGATCCTGGTCGTGATCGGCAATCTGCTGGCCGAGCTGTTCACGGCCTGGGCCGACCCGCGGGTGCGGGGCGCCGAGGGCGGGCGGGGGCGTGGCGGCTGAAGCGGCTCCGGCGCCCCGCGCGCCCTCCACGCTGGGCGCATCGCTCCGCGACCCGCGCGGGCGCTTCGGCGCCGTCGTGCTCGCGATCATCGTGCTCGCGGCAGCGCTGGCGCCGCTCATCTCGACCGGCACGCCCGCGCTCCAGCGCGACGTCGTGGCGACCCGCTTCCTGCCTCCCGCGAGCGTCGACCTGCACGGCGTGCTCCACCTGCTCGGGACCGATCGACTCGGCCGCGACGTCTGGACGCGGCTCGTGTACGGCGCGCGGGTGTCAATCGGCGTGGGCGTGCTGGCAGTCGCGATTTCGCTCGCGATCGGACTGCTGGTGGGCGCCGTCGCCGGACTCTGGCGCGGACCGGTGCGGATCGTCCTGCTCGGGGCGACCGACTTCATGCTGGCGCTGCCCCGCGTGGTCCTGCTACTGCTGCTCGCGGCGCTCTGGTCACCCAGCGCCACGCTCACGATCGTCGTGCTCGGCGTCACCGGCTGGATGCCGATCGCGCGGCTGGTGCATGGCGAGGTGCGCGGGCTCGTGGCGCGCCCGTTCGTGGAGGGCGCGGTGGCGCTCGGTGCGGGGCGCGGCCGGTTGGTCGCGCGGCACCTTCTGCCCAACGTGCTGACCCCCGTGATCGTGGCCGCTGCCCTCGGCGTCGGCAACGCAATCCTGCTCGAGGCAGGCCTTTCGTTCCTCGGCCTCGGCGTGCAGCCGCCGGCCCCGTCGTGGGGCAACATGATCGCCTCGGGCCGCGACGCGCTGATGAACGCGCCGTGGGTGGCGGCCGCGCCGGGCGTGGCGCTCGTACTCGTCGTGGTGGCCTGCACCTTGCTTGGCGACGCCATCCAGAGTGCACTGACCGCCCATTCATGATCCTCTTCGATTTCGGTGGCACGCTCGACGCGGACGGCGAGCGTTGGTGCGTCCGATTTTACCGCGCGTACCGGGCGGCGGGCGGCACGCTTCCGTTGGATGAATTCGAGTACCAGTTCCGCCGCTCGGACCGATGCCTGGAGCAGCGCGCCGGCATCCGTACGCTCGGCCTCGCGGCCATGGCGCGGGCGCAGGCCGAGCTCCTGCGCGGGCTCGTGGCGGACGGGGCGCGACTCGATTTCGGGCGCGTCGCCCGCGACTTTCACGAGGAGACCATCGCCGCGGTGACACGCAACCGGCCCGTGCTCGAGCGGCTCGCCGCGCGGCGCCCGCTCGGCGCCGTCTCCAACTTCACCGGCAACCTCGACCGCTGCTTGGCCGAGCTCGGCATCGCCGAGCTATTTTCCGTCGTGGCGGACTCGGCCATCGTCGGCGCATCGAAGCCGGATGCCGCGATCTTTCTCCACGCGCTCGCGGCCGGCGGGGCTCGCCCTGCCGATGCCTGGATGGTGGGCGACAACTTCGAGGCCGACATCCGGCCCGCGGCGGCGCTCGGGCTCGCCACCGCGTGGCTGGCACCGGCCGCGCGCCCGGTCCCCGCGTCCGGCGTCGCCACGGCGCGCATCGCGCGGCTCGCCGAGCTCGAGCCACTCGTGCGCTGACGCGACGCTTTCCGGATCACGCATGCACGGACTCATCCTCGCCGGCGGAGAAGGCACCCGGCTCGCGGCGAGCGGCGTGGCGGAGCCCAAGGCGCTGGTCCCCGTCGGCGGAACGCCGCAACTCGTCCGGCTCATTCGCACGTTCGCACGGCTCGGCTCAGACTCGGTGACCGTGGCGCTCAGAGACGATGTCCCGCCCGAACCGGCGCGGTGCGAGCTCGCGCGGCTGCCGCTGCCTTCGACCCTGCTTCGTTGCCATACGCCATCCTCGCTTCACACGCTCGCGGTGGGACTCGAGGCGGTGCCGCCGGGCCCGGTGTTCTGCAGCATGGTGGACACGGTGATGCCCTGGGCCGACTGGGCCCGCGCGCACGACGCCGCACGCCGCGCGCTCGACCCGGATGACCATCACCGGGCCAGGTGCGAAATGCTGGACGCGATTCTTGTCGTGACGCCGCACGTCGACGACGAGCGTCCGCTCCACGTGGGCCGCGACACCGAGGGCCGCGTGCGCGAGATCGGCGGCGCAGCGTCCGACCCGCCCTGCGTTTCCGGCGGCCTCTACGGATTCGGGCCGCGCGCCCGCGCGCGCGCCGCCTTCGCCCGCGCGGCCGGCATGGATCGGATGCGCGCCTTTCTCGATCTCCTCGTGCGCGACGGCGCGGCGGTGGGCTCGGTCGAGATCGCGCGCATCATCGATCTCGATCACCGGCGCGACCTCGATGCCGCCAACACGTGGGACGCCGCTGCGTGGCAGGACTCCTGCGAATGATCGGCGCGCATCAGTCTGCGCCGGCAACCAGGAGACATTTTGGCCCCAATTCGTGATCGCGCGGGACATTGTGTCGCGATCTACCGCAAGCCCGCCTACTCACCTCAGCAGCACCTTGCGAACGACGCCGCGATCATGGACGCGGTGGTGCTCGAGCTCGCACGCAGCGGCTGGGAGATCGCCAGGACACACGAGCAGGACGTCGAGGCTGATCGCGCGCGGCCTGCCGCAGATCTCATCCTCAACATGTGTCAGGGCGCCGCGGCCTCCGCGCGACTGGCCGACGTCGAGCGGGCCGGCGCGCTCGTCGTCAACCGACCGGAGAGCGTCCTCGCCTGCCACCGGCACGCGCTGGTGCGCGCGCTGGCCGGCGGCGACATCCCGTTTCCGCACACGCTCATCGTGCCCACCTGGATTCCGGACGACACCGCGCGCGCCCTGGCCGACTTCCTCGCGGGACACGCGCTCGTCTGGGTGAAGCGCGGCGACGTGCACGCCGAGCGACCGGACGACGTGCTCTGCGTCGAGCCGGACGAGGTGCCCGCGTGCATTGCCACGTTCGGCGCGCGCGGCATCACGCGGCTTGCGGTGCAGGCGCACGTGCCCGGACCCGTGCTCAAGTTCTACGGACTCGCCGATCAGAGTTTCTTCCGGTTCTACGGCGCCGAGGCGGGGGCCGCCGCGCCTCCGCCGCGGGTGGACGAGGCCCGGCTTCGCGCCGTGGCGTTTGGCGCGGCCGCGCGGCTCGGCCTCAATGTCTTCGGCGGCGACGTGGCACTCCCGGCGCCGGATGCGCCGGTGCTCATCGATATCAACGACTGGCCGAGCTTCGCGCCCTTCCGCAGGGATGCGGCGGCGGCCATCGCGCGGTACGTCCACAACGCCGCGCGGACCGGAGTTGCCGCATGACCGCGGTCGAGCCGCTCCTCGCCCTTCCCGGCCCGCGCTCGCGCGCGCTGTTCGATGCCGAAGCGCGGCACCTGGCCCCCGGCACACAGAGCGTCGCCCTCTTCAGCCGGCTCTGCATCGATCGGGGGGACGGCGCGTTCCTCTATGACGCAGACGGCCACCGCTACATCGATCTCCTGGCCGGCGTCGGCGTCGCGAGCCTGGGCTACGCGCACCCTCGCTACGTCGCCGCGATGCAGCGCCAGCTCACCCGGGTGCATGTGGGAAGCTTCACGTCGGAACACCGCGCCGCGCTGGTGCGGCTCATCGCGGATCTCGCCCCGGGCGACCTCAACCGCACCCAGCTCTACTCGAGCGGCGCCGAAGCAGTCGAGGCGGCGGTGCGGCTCGCCAAGTCGCACACCGGCCGCACCGAGGTGGTGGGCTTCTGGGGCGGCTTCCATGGCAAGACCGGCGGCGTGCTGCCGCTCCTGAGCGGCAGCTTCAAGCACGGGCTCGGGCCGCTCATGCCCGGCATGTATTCGAGCCCCTATGCCGCCTGGGGACGCACGCCACTCGGCCGTGACGAGGCATCGTGCGCCGCCGCGTGCCTCGATTTTCTCCGGCAGAAGATCGCATGCGAGACGAGCAACGACGTCGCGGCGATCATCGTGGAGCCGATCCAGGGCACCGCCGGCAACGTGGTCCCCGCGCCCGGATTCCTTCCGGGCCTCCGCGCGGTGGCCGACGAGCTGGGTGCGCTCCTCGTTGCCGATGAGATGATCACCGGCTTCGGCCGCACGGGACGGATGTTCGGCGTGGAGCATGAGGCGGTCCGGCCTGACGTCATGCTGGTGGGCAAAGGCTTCGGCGGCGGGTTTCCGATGAGCGGGATCATCGCGCGCGAGGCGGTCGCGTTCGCCCGGCCGTGGGCCAATCCGAGCGGCAGCTCGTCGTCGTACGGGGGCAACCCGCTCGCGGCGTGCGCCGCACGGATCACGATCGAGACGATCCTGGAGGAAGACCTGGTCGAGCACAGCCGCGCGCTCGGCGCACGCATGCTGGACGAGATCGCGAGTTGGGAGGACGAAATTCCCATCGTTCGCGGCGCACGCGGGCGCGGGCTCATGATCGGCTTCGACCTGGTGGTGCCGGGGACACGCACGCCGCTCGACGGGCGCGCGACCCGCTCCATCTTCGACACGCTGCTCGCCCGCGGCGTGCTCGCGATGATCTACACCCCGGCGGTGCGGATCAACCCGCCCCTCGTCATCCGCGATGACGAGGCGATGCAGGCCCTCGCCACCATGAAGGACGTGCTGCGTGAAGCCGCCGAACGCGCTGGCCGCTAAGGGCCAGGTGGTGGAGGAGTGGATCGACCTCCACTTCTTCCGCCCGCTCGGCTTCGCCATCGCCCGGCGCCTCGGCCCGACGCGCGCGACGCCGGACCAGGTAACGCTCGCCTGCCTCGTGCTTGGGCTCCTGGCGGGGACACTGTTCTACTTCCCCAGCACGCCACTCAATCTGCTCGGTGTGGCGCTCTTCGTCGCCTCCGACGTGCTCGACAGCGCCGACGGCCAGCTCGCCCGCATGCGCGGCAGCTCGACCCGGTTCGGCCGCATCCTCGACGGGGTGTCCGACAACCTGCGGTTCATCAATCTCTATCTCTGCCTGCTGCTCCGCCTGGTACACGCGGGCTGGGGCGCGGACGCGCTGGTGCTGGCGCTCGCGGCGGGTGTGAGTCATTCGCTCCAGAGCGCGGCGGTGGATTTCATCCGGCAGGCGTATCTGTACCTCGGCGCCGGGTCGGGGAGCGAGTTGGACCTGCCGGAATCGCTCCCGCTCCCGCGCGGCGGCTCGCTCCTGCGGCGCGTCGGGGCGGCGCTCTACCGCGACTACGTGCGGAAGCAGGCGGGGCTGCTGCCGCGCACGGCGGAACTGGTGCGCGCCGCCGGTCCGCACGCCGCCGAATCGGTCCGCACAGAGTACCGGGACCGAGCCACCGCGCTCGTGCCGCGCTGCGCGTGGATCGGACAGAACGCCCGATTCGCGCTGCTCGCGGTGACCGCCGCCGTGGGCTGGCCGGCGGGATTTTTTTGGATCACGGTGGGGCCGCTCAATCTGATCCTCGTGCTTCTGGTGCGCGCGCAGGAGTCGCGCGCCCGCGCACTGCTCGGCGCGGCGGCGTCTGCGCCCGCCGTGCCCACGCCGACCCATGTACGCGTCGCCTGAGCCGCGCCGCTATCGCGGCGCCATCATCGGGTTGGGAAACGTGGCGCGACAGTCGCACGTACCGGCGTACCGGCTCGAGCCCGCCGCATCGCGGCTCACGCTGGCGGCGGTGTGCGAACCGGCGCCGCACACCGTGCCGCCGGTTGACGTGGCGCTCGTGCGCAACCTGTTCGACCTCTCCGAGCTGGTCGGGCCGCTCGACTTCGTCGATATCTGCACGCCGACGGGCACGCATCTCGACCTCACGCTCGCGTGCCTCGAGCGCGGCTGGCACGTGCTCTGTGAAAAGCCGGTGGCCACGACTCGCGCGGAGGCCGACTATCTCCGCCGCGCGGCGGCGCGGGCGGGGCGCGTGGTGATGCCCTGCCATCAGTACCGCTACAACCCGGCATGGCGGCAGATGCGGGCCTGGCTCGACGCGGGCACGATCGGGCGATGGCATCTCGCCGAGCTCGACGTGTACCGGGCGCATGCCGACCGCGGCAACGACAAGCGCCCTGTGCCGTGGCGCGCCCGCGCGGCGGCGGCACGCGGCGGGGTACTGCTCGACCACGGTACGCACCTGGTGTACGAGCTGCTCGACCTCGCCGGCGCGCCCGCCGCGGTGCGCGCCTGGACCGGACGGCTCCGCCACCGCGACTACGACGTCGAGGACTCCGCCCACCTGCTGCTCGAATACCCGGAGCGGCTGGCCAGGATCTTTCTCACCTGGGGCGGGCCGCGCCGCGAGGCGAAGGTCCGCTTCGTGGGTGAGCTAGGGACGATCGAGTGGGTGGGCGGCATCCTGATGCTCGAGCGCGGCGGCATCACGGAATGCTTCGACTACTCCGCCGAGCTGGACAAGACCGCCTATGCGCGCTGGTACGCCGACCTCTTCAGCGACTTTGCGGCGGCGCTCGATGGCGGCACCACGGCGCCGCTCGACGACATCACCGCGGTGGCCGACGTGCTGGATGCCGCGTACCGCTCCGCGGCGAGCGGTGGTGTCGCAACCGCGCCGGGAGGGCCGCCCGCAACGCCTGCCTCCGCGCAGAGTGGGAAGCGGAGGTCGCGGAAGGAGCCCGTGCGAAAGGCCCGCGTCAGGTGAGCCGCCGCTGGCAACTCGCCCTGCTCGCGCTCGGCGCGCTCCTCTTCACGCTGGTGGTGCGCCGGATCGGCGCCGGCGAGATTGTGGCGAACGCCATCGCGGTCGGGTGGTACTTCGTCCCGATTCTGGCGCTCTATGGCGTGGCCTACGCCTGCAATACCGCCGCCTGGCGCCTCGCGATGCCGCGCGGGTACGAGCGTCCATCGTTCTGGCGCACCTACGCGATCACCGTCTCGGGTTTCTCGCTCAACTTCGTGACGCCGATGGTCAACGCCGGCGGCGAGCCGTTCCGCGCGGCCGCCGTGGTGCCCTGGTTCGGTCGCCGGAAGGCGACGAGCACGGTGATCCTGCACCGGATGCTGCACACACTGGCGCTGCTGCTGACCTGGCTCACGGCGCTCGTACTGGCGCTCGTGCTGCTGCCGCGGAGCGCGCCGGTCGTCGGGACCCTTCTCGCGGCGACGGCGGTGGTGGCCTTGCTCGCGTGGCTCCTCGTGCGCGGACACCGCCACGGCGTGCTGGAGGGCGCGCTCGACCTGCTGCACCGCATGCCGCTCGTTCGCCGCGTGGCGGCGCGATTCGAGCCCCGCCGGGAAATGCTGGCCGACATGGACCGGCAGATCGCCGAGTTCTATCACGCGTCGCCGGTCGCCTTCTTCGCGGCGCTCGCCCTCGAGTACACCGCCCGCGGCCTCTACATGGTGGAGTACTGGCTCATCTGTCTCGCGGTGGGCATTCCGGTGACATACGCCAAGGCGTACCTCATCGGAGGCCTCTCGTCGCTCGCGCTCAACGCGCTCTTCTTCATTCCGTTCGAGCTGGGGTCGAAGGAGGGGACACTGTACGTCCTGTTCAGTCTCGTGGGTCTCGATCCGAGCGCCGGCGTCTACACGGCGATCGTAAGCCGAGCGCGCGACATGCTCTGGATTGCGGCCGGGCTTACGCTGCTCGCCGTCGTGCGCCACGAGCGGCGTCCCCGCGTTCCCGTGCCCGCGACGCCGCCGGGGGTGGCCGGATGACGATCTTCACCCACATCCTCGCCACCACCGCCGTGGTGCAGGCGATGGGTCTCCGCGATCCCAAGCAGATCGCCCTCGCCTATCTCTTTGGCGTCGCCGTGGACGTGGACCACCTGATCAAGGCGCCCTATTACCTGCGCGCAATCGGGCTCCGCGACAAGCGGGGCTACTACTGGCGCTCCTCGCTGCAGGAGCCGATCGCCTTCCTCTGGATCGTGCCGCTCTCGCTCCTGCTCGGCACCGTGGTGCCGATCGTCTGCTTTGGGGTTCACCTCGCAATGGATTATTCGGTGCGATTCGAGAAGATGCCGCTCTATCCCTACTCCCGCTGGGTCACGCGCGGGTGGCTCGTCGATGTTCCCGACCGGACCAAGGAGTCGGTCGTGTTCGCCGCGCTCGCCGTGCTCACCGTCGCGCTTTACCTCGTCCGCCGATGAGACGGATCGCCGATCGCGCGGTGCGGCCGGCCGCGCGGCTGCTGCACGTGACGTTCGGCCTCTCGCCGAGCCAGGTGTCGTGGTTCGCGTTCGCGGTGAGCGCGGGAGCCGCGGCGTCGATCGCGCTCGGGCGGATCGAGGCCGGGCTTGCGCTCATGCTCGCGGGCCAGGTGCTCGACGGGCTCGATGGCGCCATGGCCCGCACGTTCGGGCTCCAGTCGCCCCAGGGCCACCGGCTCGACACCCTGCTGGACCGCGCGTCGGAAACGGTCATCTTTCTGGCGTTCGCGGCCGCCGGCCGAGTGTCGCTCGAGCTCGCGCTGCTCGCAGTGGCCGCCGTGCTGCTGCTCACCACCGTCTGCGACCGTTCCGGTCTCGACCCCGGCGCCAAGCGCGTGGTGCTCTACCTCGGCCTCTGGGTGCCCTACCCGGTGCTGTTCGAGGTGATCTTCGGGGTTAACCTGGCTGCGTACGTGATCGGTCTGCTCGTGATCGACTGCCAGTTTCAGCGGGCGATGGATGCGCTGGGCGGCGATCTGGACACGGTCGCCTCGCGCGCGGTGGCGCTCGAGGACGCGCTGGAGTCCGACGGGCACGCAACGAAACGGCCGCCGAGCCGAAGCTCGGCGGCCGTCTCCGCGTGAACTAGGCCGAGGGCGGGGCATCGCTGCCGCCGTTCTCCTCTCGGCGACCGCCGGCGGTTGATGGACCGCGGTGGGGCCGCACGAGGCCTCGGTTTCGATCCCCAGGCCGGATGGCCGTCCCGCCTGGTTCGTTCCTGCGAGCGCTGCGGATCGGATCGGGTCGCGGACCGATCTTCCGCACTGCACTCCGGCGCGCCAGCCCGGAGTGAATGGGACACGCGACTGGCCCCACTCGCCCAAACGAGATGCCCATTGGGATCGACAGGCGCCTGAGCCCTTGGTTGCATCGGCGCCCTCCCCCGAACTCCTCGTCCGGTCCGCTCTTCCATTCGCTGCCGAGGCCGGGGGCCGGGGCGCGCGAGCGGCGAAGCGTGGGCCCAATCTACCGGTCGCTAGAAATCCCGCAAGTGCCTTTGTTTCTTCGGGTTACGCCCTCGTCATGTGGATTGCTGTGGAGCGCCAACGGTCGCGCGCAGGCGCGCTTGGAGCGCGCTTCCACATGGTGTGCAGATGTGCGCGCACGATCTCCACAGCGACGCGGTCCGATCGCGATTCGCGCACGCAGAGATGTGGCGCGAATCGCCGGACCTGAGTTATGATCGTGCCGGCACGTCGCACGACCGGGACTCACACGGCGGGAGGCGCCATGGCGGATCAGGCTCGCTATCCGGAAAATCACGTCGTCGGCGTCATCGACACGCCCGAGGCGCTCAGCACCTCGCTCGCGCAGCTCACGAGCGGCGGCTTTCTCGAGTCGGAGGTGAGCGCGGCGTGCGGAACCCAGCGCGCGGAGCAGCTCGCGAGGAGCACCGGGCACGCGGGACTCGTGGATCGGCTGGTGCGGGTGGCGCAGCGGATCGGAGTGCGCGACGAGGAGATGGAAACGAAAGATCGGTACGAGAAGGCGCTCCGCGACGGGCAGTACGTCGTATCGGTCCTGGCGCCGACGCCCGAGCGCAAGACGAAGGCGGCGGACATTCTGCGCCAGCACGGCGGCCACTTCATCAACTTCCTGGGGCGATTCACGATCGAGTCGCTCACGCGATAGGGCCTACGACCTCCCGCTACACCATCCCCACCGACGCCGACATCGGCCACGTGCATTTGCGCGTGGCCGACCTCGAGCGTGCGCTCGCGTTCTACACCGGCGTGCTCGGCTTCGAGCTGACCCAGCGCTACGGGACCGGGGCGGCGTTCGTCTCCGCGGGCGGATATCACCACCACATCGGGCTCAACACCTGGCAGAGCCTCGGCGGCTCTCCGCCGGCGCCCGGCAGCACCGGGCTGTATCATCTCGCCATTCGGTACCCCACGCGCGCAGCGCTGGCCGAGGCGCTCCGCCGGCTGCTCGAGGCGGGCGTGCGGCTTGACGGTGCCAGTGACCACGGCGTGAGCGAGGCGCTCTATCTGCGCGATCCGGATCAGAACGGGGTGGAACTGTACTGGGACCGTCCGCGCGAGGCGTGGCCGCGCTCGGCGGACGGTGGGCTCGAGATGGTTACTCGGGCACTCGATCTCGAGTCGCTTCTCAAGGAGGCACCGACGAAGTAGCCGCCCCATCCGACATCGCTGCCCGGGCCCAGCAGGCGGTCGGCCGCCCCCGCGGAGCCGTGCCTCAGTGCTTCTGAAACAGCTTCAGCAATCCCTTCTTCACTTCCTCCTTCGCCTTGGCCTTCGCCATCGAGCCCACGTCGACCGAGGTCTTCGGCGCCGTCGTCGTCCCGGTGACGGTCACCGGGACGCTGATCTCCCCGCGCCCGTTCTCCATCTGCCGGAGCGCCCCCACCTTGGACGCGAGCTCGGCCGACTTGGCCGCGCTAAAGCCCGCGTTGAGCCGGAAGTCGAGCGTCCGATCGAAGCCGAGCACCCCCTTGCCGGTCATCGCGAGGTCGCCCGCCTTCATCAGAAGGTCGTCCGTACGCGCCTTCCCGCCGGCGATTACGGCCGACCCCGAAAGCACATCGTACTTCGTGTCGCGCGCGTCGCCGCCGGTGAGGCCGAGGGCGTGGTTCACCGCCGAGACGAGGGGGAATCCGCGTAGCACGCCGTCCTTGAGCTCAAACTTGACGGTGCCCGAGAGGCTACGCTGAATGGCCGCCGCCTCGTTGCCCCGGCCGCGCACGTCCGCGCTGAGCCTGCCGGTGCCGGTCAGAAAATCTTTCATCGTCGTGTTGGCGCTCAACGCCTGGTTGATGTCGAGCCCGTCGAGCGCGGTGCGGATAGCATAGCCGGCCGGCGGCTTGGCCAGCGCGATCGTCACCGTGCCCCGCTGACGCCCGCCGTAAGCGGCGAACGTGATCGGGTCGAGCATAAAGGTGCCATTCGACAGGCGGAAATTCGCCTGAAGCCCCTCGAGCGTGAGCGTGCCGAGGCGCACGCGCTCGACCGCCGCCTTACCGTTCACGGCGAGGCTCGCGAGGTCGGAGCCCACCGTGGTCGTCATCTCGAACGGCGCCTTGCCGGAAAAGCTCAGGCCCGGATACGGCGCGAGCCCGGCAAGGCCGAAGAGCGCGGCCACGTCGGCATCCCGGATCGACTCCGAGGCGAGCCGCAGCTCGGTGTGCCTGGGGCTCGCCTCGGCCGAGCCGGTGACGGTGGTGCCGCCGAGGCGGCCGGTGAACTGCGGAACGGAGACCGCGCCGCCGGAGGCGTGGAGGTCGGCCCCGATGTCGGAGATCGTGGTGATCGTGGGCGCGCCCGCGGCGGTGTGGAGGCTTTCGTCCACCACCCGAATGGCGCCGTTCCGCACGCGCAGCACGCCCAGCACAAAGGCCGTCGATGCGGGCGCGGCGCCCGGCGCGCCGGACTTGGGCGCCGCGCTCGCGGGCGGCACCGGCAAGTGCCAGTGGCCCGCCGGATCGCGCAACACCGACACCGTAAGGCCCACGAGCTCGACCCGCGAGATCGTCGGCGTGCGCCCGGGAAGAAACGAGCTGATCGTGGGTACGACGGTGAGCCCGGCGAGCGCGATGCCGGGCGCCCCCGCGGCGCTCCGTGCCGCGCCCGAATCCGCGGCACCCACGTGGATGCTACCGGCACGGAGCGTCGGCGTCGGCAGGAGCGAGAGCGACATGTCGCCGATTGTGACCGGCTGGCCAAGCGCGGTCGAGAGCGCCCCCGCGATCCGCGTGCGTCCGGTTTCGGTGCCGAGCGCGCGCAAGCCGACGAACGCGGCGACGAACAGCAGCACGACGAGGCCGAGCAGCACGTAGACGATACGGCGCATGGGAGGCTCGTGGTCAGGGTCTGGAGCGATCTACCGAGTCGATGGCGGCTAGCACCGCCTCCGGACGTTCCTCCTGGATAAACTGGCCTGCGCCGAAGATGCTGTCCACGGCAAAGTCCCGGAGGCCCTGCTTCAGCTCCGCGATCTCGGTGTCGCCGATGCCGCTCCCGTGGCGCATGCTGCCGACGAGGAGCCGCACCGGGCCGCGGATCCCGCCCAGGTGATCCCGCAGGAGCTCCGGCTCCTTTGCCCGCGCCATGCCGTGCATCGCGTCGATGGCCTGGTGAACGTTGCGCGCGGGACCGGCGGTGTAGCCGTACACCACGGAGTCGGTGATCCAGGTGCTGTCGGCCGAGTTCTCCAACATGCCGTGGCGGACTTTCTTGCGCAGCGTGCCGCTCCCCATGAAGAGCTTGATGAGACCGGCGAAGCGCATGGCGCTCCGGAGGCCCGGCGTGGCGGCCTCCTCGACCGGGCCGCCGTCGAGCGAAACCACGCTTCGCACCAGCTCGGGCCGCCGATACGCGAGGCGGAACGCGATCGAGGCGCCGACCGATTGGGCGACAAGCATTGCGTGCGTCACGCCCAGCGTGTCCAGCGCTCGACCGATGCGATCGGCTTGCGCCGTCAGCGAGTAGTCGGCGTGCTTGGGGTAGCCGGAGAAGCCGGTGCCGAGCGGGTCGATGATGATCGCCTGGTACCCGCGCTCGGCGAGCGGAGCCATGATCGTGCGCCAACTGTACGCGCCGCCCACGAGACCCGGAATGAGCACCACCGGCTTGCCGATCCCGAGCAAGGTCGTGCGCACGACTTCATCGGGGCCGAGGGTGATATCGCGGGTGGTGACATCGAGGGCCGGCCGACGGGCGGGTCCGGCGGCGGCAAGGGCGGCGCCCCCGATGACGATGGCGACGACGAGCCGGGCGCTCACGCGAGCGCGGCGCGACGGCGCTCGATTGCCCAGTACGTGCCGGCGCAGGCGACCGCGATGATCGGGAGGATGGCCCGGAGCGGGTGGATCAGAAGGATGCAACGGCCGCTTCCGCAATGGTGAATCGGCAAAAGCTAGCGAGGCGCGGTGCGCTCTGCATGGAGGAGAGGGTGGTAGAGCGGATGGCGATTGGAACTGAATGCGCCCCCAGGGAGTCGAACCCTGAACCTAGGGATTAAGAGTCCCTTGCTCTGCCAATTGAGCTAGAGGCGCGTGACCGATCGAATCGGCCGTGCGGGAGGGGAAAGCCCCCGCGAGGGTATAGCCCCAACGGGAATCGAACCCGTCTTTCGACCTTGAAAGGGTCGCGTCCTGAACCGATAGACGATGGGGCCGCGGTCCCGTCGAGCCGACGTCGAACAATAGCGCTAACGGGATTCGAACCCGTGTTTGGGCCTTGAGAGGGCCCCGTCCTAGTCCCCTAGACGATAGCGCCAGGTGCGCCGCCGTGTGCCAGCCCCGCGCGGCCTCCGCGCGCCCCACGCGACGCCAACACCACAGGCCCGGAGGGAATCGAACCCCCAACCCCCGGTTTTGGAGACCGGTGCTCTACCAATTGAGCTACGGACCTACATCCCCCGGACATGCACCCGCGGAAATGCGACCGCAAGGGTGGCTGACGGGACTTGAACCCGCAACCTCCGGAGCCACAGTCCGGCGCTCTAACCGATTGAGCTACAACCACCGCGAGCTATGACCACCTGCGGAGCCGCGACCGCGCCCAGCCGCTCAAAATATCGGCTCCGCGCGAGGCGGGTCAAGCCCAGAATTGGCGCCGAAGCGCGGCGAACGCAGCCTCGACGGCGCTCCCGAGCGCGCCCGGTGCGGGCACCGGAACGCCGTCGAGCGTCGCTACCTCCACGATGCCTCGCACCGCGTTGGCGACGAACATCGGCGTGCCGTCGAGCGCGCCGCGCGGCTCCCGGCGGCCGGCGAGATCGGTCAGCTCCTCGATCCGCGCGCGGGCCACCCCCGGCAGCACGCCCAACTCGAGCGCCGGCGCGCAGAGGCGGCCCGCTTCCCACCAGAATACGTCCCAGATCGATGTCTCGGCCACGAGGCCGGCGGCGGTGAGGAGCAGCGCGTCGTCGGCGCCCGCGCGCGCGGCCTCCGCCGCCGCCTCGTCGAACTGGCGGCGCTCGGTGGTCTTGTGCGGATACGGCTGGTGGACCACCGCGCTCGTCACGAGCCGCACAGGCTCGGTCTGGCCCACCCTCCGCTCGGACACGCTGACGCGCGCCTTGCCGCCTCGCCCCGTCACTTCCAGCCGATGGACCCGGTCCGCACCACCCGCCGGCACCGCGAACTCGGCGGGAAAGGGCACACCGAGCTCGCGACAGCTTCGCACGAGACGCCGAAGGTGCAGGCCCCAGAGCGGCGCCGTGCCGTTTCGCACGCGGATGGTTTCGATGAGCGTCGCCGTCACCTGGGGCTCACGCGGCCGTCGGTGGGCAGGGTTCGGGCGGCCGGGCGCCCATGTCGAGCGCCGTTTCCTTACGGGAGTCGAGCCAGGTCTTCGCGGCGGTGGCGCCGAGGATCACCGCGCCGCCTACGAGCGCCCACGCGCCCGGCACCTCACCTTCGAGCACCCAGGTCCAGAGCGGGTTCAGCGCGGGCTCGACCAGGAGGATCATCGATGCCGTGAACGCGGGGACGGCGCGGAGCGCCGACGTTACGAACACGTACGCGAGCCCGATCTGGATCGCGCCGAGATATATGATGACGAGCCAATCGGGCGCGGCGTGCGGTGCGACGGGAAGCGCGAGCGGAAGCGCCGCCGCGCACGCAATGACGTTGCCCACGACGACGGCGGCGAGCGCGGATTCCCCGCCCCGGGCCGTGCGGACGCGCGCCACGCCGCTGGCCGCCACCGCCCGGTACGCCTGTGCATCGGGCCCCGGCTCGCTGGCCGCCATCCACCGGAGGCCCACGACGGTAAGCGCCCAGGTGACGCCGCTCAGCGCGGCGAGCAGATCGCCGCGCGCCGGATCGGGCGCGGTGGCGAGCGGCTCCTGGCCCGCGACGAAGAACATCGCGAGACCGAGCGCCACGAGCGCCATGAGCGCCACGTCCCGGGGGCGCACCGGCTCATGCAACAGCCACGGCCCGAAGAGCAGCAGGTAGAGCGGCGCCGTGGACTGGAGAAAAATGGTGTTGGCCGACGTGGTGAGCCTGTTGGCGAGCACATAGAGGATGAGCGTCGCCGCGTAGGCGATGCCCACCACCGCCGCGCGCCAGGTCCAGCCGCGCCGGGCCTCGGGCAGGAACAGCAGCAGTACCAGCGCGGCGACGCCCGACCGGAAGCTCGCCACCTGCCAGCCGGTGAACGCGGCCGACTTGATCGCCGCGCCTCCGGTCGAAAAGAGCACGGCGGCGAGCACGAGCCGCGTGCGCGGAAAGCTGGGGGACTGCATCGCGCGAAGATCGCGCCGGGATGGCCGGAACGCAAACCGGCGGCGCACACCCGCGCGCGTCGCGCTGGAGCGCTACCCGCGCCGGTCCGCCGCCACCTGCCCGTAATTGAGCAGCGCCACGATGATCACGCCGCCCACCGCGTTGCCGAGCACGGCGGGCACGATGAACTCGCCGGCCATCTGTCCCAAGCTCGCCGAGTGGATCGCGACGCGGTAGAACGCCTCCACCGAGCCCGCAATCGAGTGGCGAAAGTGGAACGCGGAAATGGGCGCGGTGGCGAGCCAGATGAGCGCCAGCTGCGCGCCGGTGGCGCGGGTCGAGCCAAGAAGCCAGGTGAGGAGCGCGATGAGCCAGCCGGCAAAGATCGCCTGATATGCGACGAGCCAGAATCCGCCGGCCGTGGCGTGCATCGACACCTTTGCGAGCGGCGCCGCGAGCACGGCGTCGATCATCGGCGTAGACGCGAGCGCCCAGGCGAAGATCGCGGCCCCGACCAGATTCCCGAGGAGCAGCAATCCCCAGAGACGAAATACCCGCCAGAGCGTCCGGAGGTCACGCCGGTTGAGCAGCGGGAGGATCGGCACCAGCGTGTTCTCGGTGAAGAGCGCGCTGCGGGCCATGATGACGAAGATGAACCCGAGCGGGTACACGGCCGCGGCGGCCGCCTGGCCCAAGCCATCGGGCACGAGGAGCTGGACGTAGCCGCCCGCGAGAAAGCTGAAGCCGATCGCGAGGCCGGAGGAGAGCGCGGAGAGCAACACCGCCCACACCGGCCGCACCAGCTCGCGCTCGGCCGGCTCCAGGATGTTGTCGTGGATCTCGGCGGCCGAGAGGCGCGTATCCTTGGCCGGCTCGGGTGGCGGCGCGTTCCGGTGCTCAGGAGCGATTCCGCGTGGAGGTTCGGCCATTGCGGGGCGTCTACGAGAGGGCCGACTGGTGCATCGCCCGCGGGGCGCGCCGCTCGCCGGCATTTCGATCGCGGGCATCGCGCTCGCGGGCATCGCGCTCGCGGGCATCGCGCTCGCGCTCGTGTCGCACGGCCTGGCGCTCCGCCTCGTGCAGCCAGCAGACGAAGAGCCAGAGTGCGGCGGCGATGTACGCGGTGCCGGCCGGCACCCACATGATGAGCCCCGCGAGCTGCTGATCTTCGAGCGGTGTGACACCCCAGGCCGCGGTCCGCGCTGCATACGCCGGGTACCACGGCACCGTGGCGAGGGTGAGCAGCGCGCCGAGCGCGCCGGTGAGAAGCATCGTGACGAAGAGCCATCCGACGTTCTCGCCGGCGTGCACCCGCCGGGCGCGCGGGCCCAGCATCGCCCACCAGAAGAGGAGCGCCGAGCCGAGAAAGCTCGCGTGCTGCGCCGCGTGGGCGAGGTCGCTCACGAGCACCGTCGAGAAGACGGCCGGCAGGTGCCAGATCCAGAGGACGAGCATCTGGATGGCAGTGGCAACCGCGGGGCGGGAGAGCCACCGCCACGCGCGCCGTACGCTCGGCCGGCGCGCCAGGGCACCGAGCGCGAGTCGCCATGAGCGCGGGAGACCCCGGAGCATCGGCGCGAGCGGCCGGCCGAGCACGAGGAGCGGCGCCGCGACGGCCATGAGCAGCTCGTGCTGCACCATATGCGCGGAGAAGAGCGACTCGCCCAGCTCGTGGATCGGCGAGACGAGCGCCAGGGCGAGCGAGATCCAGCCGAGCGCGAACAGCGTCAACTCGGCGGGGGGCACGCCCCGCCGGCGCCGCATCGCGAGCGCGCCGCGGGCGTAGAGCACGCCGCTCAGTCCAAGGAGCGTGACCTGGCCGGGCTCCCAGGTCCATGCGCGCCAGAGATCGTGCGGCACAAGGGCGCCGTCGCCATGGAGTGCGAGAGCGAGGAGCGGAGCGAACGTCATCCAGCGCTTCCGCAAAGCGGCAGCATCGTGATCGGTATCCACTGCGCGATCACGACGGTCGCGAAGAGCACGCTCAGGATGAATCCGAGCGCGCCCATGAATCGCGTCCGACCGAGCGGGCCGCCGGCGCCGGCACGGGGCCACTCGCGGTCGGCGCGGTCGGCAGCATCGCTGCGTCCGGCAGCATCGCTGCGTCCGGCGCGCCCCCAGGTGCGCCAGGCGATCGCCACGCCGGCAAGGGCGATGAGAAAGGTCACGAGCGCAATGAGGTCAAGCGGAAGCTGCGCATCGTTGGTGCACGCCGACGGCTCCGCGAACGTGAGCGCCAGATGGTTCAGCACGAACGCGACCGGTCCGAGCAGCACTCCGGCCCAGGCCGCGAGATTGGAGACCGGCGGATGCTCGCGCGGCGGCGCCGCGGGGCGGACGATGGGAGGGGCACTCACCGGTCAGATCCAGCGGGGCAAGAGGTACACCATCGCATAGAGCGGCACCCACACGAGCACCATGAAGCGGGTATAGAACACGTTGTCGCTCGCATCGGGAAAGTGCTTGGGCTCGTAGTCGCCGGCGGCAAAGATGACCGCGCTGGTGCCGGTTTCGAGCAGGTCGACGATGAGCAGCGTGTAATGTCCGACGAGCACGGCCCACACGGCCGAGCCATAGCCGCTGCCGTCCCAGCTCACGTGCACCGCACGCAGCTCGAACCAGCGGAGCACCACCGTGGCGGCGCCGAAAGCGGTCGAGATCCAGAGCCAGCGGGTGGTGGCCGGGGCGTCGAGCCGCTTGGCCGCACGGTCGAGGATGCCGTAGGGCACGAGCGAGGCGAGCAATATGGCGAGGTTGATGGTCGGGATGACGAGCCCGGGGAGCGGCGTGCCGGGCGGCGGCCACGCGGCGGCGTCTCGCTGCAGGAAGAACCATGCGGCGGCGGCGCAGGCGAGTGTCATTCCCTCCACGATCATGAACCCGATTACGCCCCACCAGAGCACGTCGCGCGAACCGAATGCGACACTCGGGAGATCCGAGAGATCGACCACCGGGCGGATGGCGGACGGCGCGCTCACCGCGGCACCTCGACGACTTCGGGCGGCGCCCTGCCCGCACCGCGGGGCCACGCCCACACGAGGAGGGCGAGGAAGGCGAGCGCCGGCCCGAAGACGAATGCCCACGCGGTGTAGATGCCGGGTACGAGCGTCACACCGGTAGCGAGCGCCAGCAGCAGCGGCGCCACCGTGGGCGAGGGTTGGGTGTGCCGCACGTCGGGCACCGCATCGAGCATGGTGGTGAGCAGCACCTCGCGCCGGTGGTCGGAGAGTCCCGTCGTCACCTCGTGCACGGGGCCGGCGTCCCAGAGCGCCGAACGGCCACGCACCACCGGCAGGCGCGCGAAGTTATAGGGCGGCGCGGGCGAATCGGTGGCCCACTCCAGCGTTTCGCCACCCCAGGGATCGGCGGCCGCCACCCGGCCGCGGCGGAGCGACCACAGGACGTTGCCCAGAAAGACGAGGATGCTGAGCGCGATGAGCCCAGCACCGAGCGTCGCCACGAGGCTCAACCCGCCCCAGCCGCTCTCGGCGGGATAGGTATAAACGCGCCGCGGCATCCCCTTGAGCGCGAGCAGAAAGAACGGGAAAAACGTCACGTTGACGCCGATCACGAGCAGCCAGAACTGCACCCGCGCCCAGCCTTCGTGCAGCAGGCGGCCGGTCGCCTTGGGGAACCAGTAATGGAAACCGCCGAGCAGCGGGAACACCATCCCGCCGAGCATCACGTAGTGGATGTGGCCGGGCACGAAGTAGGTGTCGGTGACCTGCAGGTCGGCCGGCACGGAGGCCAGGACGAGCCCCGTCATGCCGCCCAGCACGAAGATCACGAAGAATCCGAGCACATACAGGAGCGGTACTTCGAGCCGCGGGCGGCCGGACCAGAGGGTCGCGATCCAGCAGAAGAGCTGGATGCCGGTGGGGATGGCGATCATCGCGCTCGCCGCCGTGAAAAAGGTCTGGCCGAGCTGGGGCAGCGGCGTCGCGAACATGTGGTGCACCCAGAGGCCGAAGCTCAGGAAAGCGACGGAGATCATCGAGAGCACCACCGCGGTGTAGCCGAAGACCGGCCGGCGGCTGAACGTCGCCACGATCGACGAGATGATGCCTAGGCCCGGGATAAAGGTGATGTACACCTCCGGATGCCCGAAGAACCAGTAGAGGTGCTGCCAGAAGATCGCGTCGCCGCCCATCGTCACGTCGAAGAACCGGGTGTGCACGAGGCGATCCATCGCGAGCATCATGCTGGCCGACGCGACCACCGGCATGGCGAACAGCACCATGAACGCGGTGATCACCATGGCCCAGACGAAGAGCGGCACCCGGTCGAGCGACATCCCCGGCGCCCGCTGCTTGAACGCGGTGACGATGAGCTCCACCGCGCCCACGATGGCGGCGATCTCGGTGAAGGTGATCATCTGCGCCCACACATCGACCCGCTTGCTGGGCGAAAACTCGGGGCCCGAAAGCGGCACGTAGGCGAACCAGCCGGCGTCGGGCCCGTTGTTGGCGAAGAGATAGACGTAGATGAAGAGTCCGCCGATGAGATAGGTCCAGTACCCGTACGCGTTGAGTCGCGGAAAGGCGACGTTGCGGGTGCCGATCATGAGCGGCACGAGAAAGAGCCCCATCGCCTCCATCACCGGCACGGCAAAGAGGAACATCATCGTCGAGCCGTGGGTCGTGAAGAACTGGTTGTAGCGGTCGGGGCTCAGCACGTGCCCGTCCGGGCGCGCGAGTTGGAGGCGCATGAGCGCCGCCTGGATGCCGGCGGCGAGAAAGAACGCGAGCGCCGTGATGATGTAGCGGAGCGCAATCGACTTATGGTCGACCGACGTAATCCAGCCCCAGAGGCCGGGCGGGTTGCGCCAGGTCCGCTCGAGCGTTTGGCGCACCTTTGCATCCTCGGCCGCGCTCGGGGCTCCGGCGGTGGAGGCGGCGGCGAGCGCCGGCTCGGCCGGTGTCATCAGAGCCCTTCCAGATAGTCGACCAGACTATTGAGGTCGGATGATGAGAGCGATGTCGCCGGCATGGGCGTGCCCGGCTTGAGCGTGCGCGGATCGAGGATCCAGCCGGCCAGGTTGCCGCGCGTGTTCGGCAGGAGGCCGGCGGCAATCTGCGCGCGGCTGCCGACGTGGGTGAGGTCGGGGCCGAGGCGCCCGCCGGCCGGCGTGCCGCGGATCGTGTGGCAGAGCGAGCAGCTATGGGCGAGAAAGACCTGCTCGCCGTGCGCGCGCGACGTCTCGATGGGCTCAGCGGCCGGCGCGAGCTGGCCGGCATACCACGCCGCGTAGTCCGCATCGGACTGCGCCACCACGACGAAGCGCATGTGCGCATGCTGCAAGCCGCAGAACTCGGCGCACTCGCCGGTCCAGACGCCGGGCGTGTCGGCGCGGAACCAGGCTTCGCTGCTGTAGCCGGGGATGAGATCGCGCTTGCCGTGGAGGTTGGGCGCCCAGAAGCTGTGGATCACGTCGTACGACGTCCCGACGAGGTGAACCGTGCGCCCGACCGGGACATGCAGCTCGTTCGCGGTGACCAGATGCTCGAGCGGCCTCGCCTTCTTGTAGGTGAACTCCCACCACCAGCGGTGCCCCGTGACCGACACCGTGACCGGCTCCGGCGCGCCGGGCGGCGCCTGGGCGAGCAGGTTGAGCGCGCGGCCGGTGCGCGCGCTCGCGCCGATGTAGATGAAGAGGACCAGCGCGGTGAGGAGCGCCGCGCCCAGCACCACGCGCCCGAGCCGTCGCTCGGCGTCCGGCGCAACGGAGGGCGTCGGCTCGCCGGGTGCGCTGCCCGGCTCGGCGCCGCCTTCGGCGCGCGCCCGCCGCCATCCGTGCCGGACCGCAAGCGCGAGCACGAGCAGCGTGATGAGATACACCGCGGCGCCCGCGGCCATGATGCCTATGAGGAGCGCGGCGATGCGCGCCGACTGGATGCCGGTGGGATGGAGCAGCGGGAATCCGCTCATCGGGCGTGCAGCCGACCATCAAGAAACACGGTGTCCTCACCGCGCATGCGAGTAGCCTCGAGCTGCCGCACCGGCGGCCACGACGTGCCGTGCGTGCCACCAAAGTGGGCGGCGACGGCGCGTGGTTGCTGTGCGGCAGGTCACCCGCCCCCGCGCCCTCCCCGGGTTATTGTGGCCGATGAGCCTCGGCCGCGTGGTCCGCTACGGCGCGCTCCTGCTGGTGCCGCTCTCGCTCGCCATGAGCCATTTTGGCGCGCCGCCCACGTGGGTATTCGTCGCTTCCGCTGTCGCCATCGTGCCGCTCGCCGACTGGATCCGGCGCGGCACCGAGGCGCTGGCGGCGAGCTTCGGGCCGGCCGCCGGGGGGCTGCTCAACGTCACCTTCGGCAACGCCGCCGAGCTGATCCTGGCGCTTTTCGTCCTGGCCAGCGGCAAGCCCGCGGTGGTGAAGGCGACGATCACCGGATCGATCGTCGGCAACAGCCTGCTCGGGCTCGGGCTCGCCATCGTGGTCGGGAGCTGGGGTCGGGATGTCCAGAGGTTCAAGCGGGAGCGCGCGGGCCTGCTCGCGAGCCTCTTTATCCTGTCGGTGATCGCGCTCCTCGTGCCGGCGCTCTTCGACTACACGGAGCGGAGCCTGCGCGGCGTGCCGAACGCGGGGGCGCTGGACGAGCGCCTGAGTCTCGGGGTCGCGGTGGTGCTCATTCTGGCCTATGGCGCGAATCTCGTGTACACGCTGGTGAGCCGGCGCGATGTCTTTGCGGCCGGGGGCGAGGAGATGGGCAAGCCGGCCTGGTCCGCATGGGCCGCCATCGGGATCCTGGTCGCCGCCACGGCCGCCGTGGCGCTCGAGGCCGCGCTGGTCTCAGGCGCGCTCGAGTCCGCCGCGCAACGCTTCGGGCTCACGCCGTTCTTCGTCGGCGTGATCGTGCTGCCGCTCATCGGTAACGCGGCCGAATTCTTCGCCGCCATCTACTTCGCCCGGCAGAACCGGATGAACCTGGTGATGTCGATCGCGGTGGGGTCGAGCATTCAGATCGCGCTGCTCACGGCACCGGTGCTCGTGCTCGTCTCGTGGGCTCTCGGGGACGCAATGAACCTCGTCTTCGCGAATCCGCTCGAGCTCATCGCGATCGCCGGCGCCGCATTCACCGTGAACGCCATCGCACAGGACGGCGAGACCACGTGGTTCGAGGGCGTACTCCTGCTCGCGGTGTACGCCCTTCTCGGCACCGCGTTCTTCTTCGTCCGCTGAATTCCCTCCGTCCGGTGGACCCGCGCGGGGGCGTGTGGGCGTCCCCGCGCGGCCGGGGCCGGCGAGGGGGCATGAAAGCCCCCGGCGTCAGCCTGCCTCAGTCAGCGTTCGCACATATCAGCCGAAGAGCGTCCCGATGCGGCTGGCGAACGATGTCCCGCTGAAGAGCGTGGCCGCGCCGAGCGCCAGCATTGCGATGGTCGCGAGCAGGAAGGGGTTGATCCCTGCGAGCCCGAGAATGCCGAGCACGATCGCGCCGAGGCCCACGAGCACTTCCGCGCCGCTGGCGGTGACCACCGCGCCATGGGTGGCCGAGGACCCGGGCTCCAGCGAGCGCACCCGCAGGGCGTTGTCGAGCTGCGCGAGCGACCCGCTGGACAGCAGGAGCGCGGCTCCGAGCACGATAGCGGCAATGCTGAGGAGCATCAGATTCCCGATGCCGAGCAACGCCAGGATGCCGAGGACGATGCCCGCGATGCCGCCGAGCACCTCGAGCCCCAGGCCTCCGCTGATTTCGTGCTGCTCCGACGGCCGGAGCGCCACCAGGCGGTTGTACTTGGCCAGCACCGCGCCGCCGCCGACCACCATTGCCACCCCGACCGCGATGGTCGCGATGGAGACGAGCGTGAGCGGCAGGACCCCGAGCAGCGCAAGGATGGCGAGGATGACCGCACCCGCGCCGCAGATCCCCTCGGTGGTGGATCCGCCTTCGATGCTCCTGACGGCCGCGTCAGGGCCGGTCGCCGGGTAAGACATGCCGATGTTGTGTGTCATGGATTCCTCCTGTTGTGATCGAATGACGGCGCCTGGACGAAGTCGCACGACGCGGAGCGCCGCGGCGGCGGGGGTGGGGCGGCATCTGCATGGGGGAACGTTGCCGGGGCCAGGCGGACACGGGCCGGTCTGGGGCCCGCGGCACTGCTCGCTTCCGGGACTCGTCGGCGCCGCCGGCCGCTCCGCCGCGCACGCCATCTCAGCCTGGGTCGTACTGTTACCCGCCCTGCGATCACCACAGCCATCTCCGCGCTTCGTCAGGTGCCAACCCGCACGATAGCGCACCGCGGCAGGGGGGCACAGTGAAGCGGGTCACCGCCAGGCGGTGCGCTACCGCAGCGTATAGAGGTAGGCAGCGATGTCCCTCGCCTGCTGCTCGGTGATGCCCAGATTGGGCATGTCGGTGCCCGGCTCGATGGCCTGTGGCACCTCGAGCCATCGGATGAGGAAGTCCGTCGTGTTGGGCACCTCGCCCGCGATGTACGTGCGCCGGCCGAATTTGAGGAGCGGCGGCCCGACCAGCCCATTGGCGTTGTCCACGCCCGGGATCATGTGACAGGTGCCGCAGCCGTACGCCACGATCTCCTGCTTCCCGCGGTCGGCATCACCGCCGGGAACGGCGGCACGGCCGGATTCCACGGCATCCGCGTTGCCGTTGCCGCACCCGGTGAGCCCGGCCAGCATGCCGGCCAGGCCGAGCGCGCCGGCCACGAACGCGGAGTAGGCCGCGCCCCGCGTGACCGCCCGCACCCTGCCGCCCGAACGCTCTCGGCGCCCACGGCGCATCGCTCCATCGTCCCTCGTGTTCATGCCGTTGGTCTCCCTCCGCCTCATCCGCACGCCGATACCAGAAAGAGCGACAGCCCGTTCATCACAATCCCGTACAGGAACAGCACGCTGAAGAGCACCCCGGAGAACGCCATGAACGGCACGCGGCCCTCCTGCTGCGCCTGCACTGTACTGCCGCGGTGGGCCTGCTCCGCGCCGATCCTCCGCCAGTTGCGCACCGCATACACCGTGATCACGATGGCAAGCGCCAGAAGGATCAGGGTGATGATGAGCGCGGCCGTCCAGGCACCGGGCGCCGGTTGCGACAACGGCATCGAGCGCGGGAAGCAGGCATGGCCGATGATCGCGGTGTCGACCAGCGCCTGGATGGACCAGAGCAGCGGCACGCCCATGAGCGTGATCCAGAGCATCCAGTCGCTGATCGGCTGCCGCGCCGTCGTGTCCGCGTGGGTCATGCGGGCCCCCTATGCCAGCCGGGGCGCGATGTAGAGCGAGGCGAACACGAAGAGCCAGACCACGTCGACGAAGTGCCAGTAGAGGGCCACGTTCGAGACGGCGAGATGGCGCCGGGCCGTGAAGTGCCCCGCCCAGGCGCGCACCTGGACGAAAAGGTTCATCAGGAGCCCCGCGACGACATGGGCGCCATGAAAACCGGTGATGGTGAAGAAGAGCGAGCCGTACACGTCCGACTGCGGCGTGAACATCTTGTTGCCGTACTCGATGCCCTGCAGCACGATGAAGAGCGCGCCGAGCAGGAACGTGATCAGGAGCCCGATGCGGAGCCGCTCCTGATCGCCGCGGGTGATGCCGCGCTCCGCCCAGACCATCGTGCCGCTGCTGATGAGCAGGATGATCGTGTTGGGGAGCGCGATCTTGAGCTCGGGCGAGCCGCTCGGCGGCCAGGTGCCGCGGGCAGCCGAGGCCACGTAGAAGTAGCTGAACAGGAGGTACGCGAAGAAGGTCGCCTCGTTCACGACGAGGAAGACCATTCCCCACCAGCCGAGCGCGTGTCTGCCCCGGCCGTCGCGGGGCAGCTCGGTGGCGATGGCGGCGGTGGTCATGCGGCCGCCTCCTCGCGCATCGCGAGCTCGCGCTCCTCGCGGGTGGGCCAGAGCCAGCCGATCACGCAGACGAGGAGCCCTACGCCGCCGATCACGACGAGCGCCCACACCGGAGCGAGCAATCCGAAGAACAGCACCAGCAGCGAGAACGCCAGCAGGAACGGCCAGTACGAATCGCTCGGCATCTGGAGGACGGCGAGCGGCTCACCGTCGAGCGAGCTGGTGCCCACCGTCTCCCGGCCCTGATCGAGCACCGGGCCACGATCGAGCTGACTCGGCTCCTTCCCCGCCTCTTCCCGCTGCTCGGGCCGCTCCCACATCGGGTACGCGCTCCGCACGGTGGGGATCACCGCAAAGTTGTAGGGCGGCGGTGGTGAAGACGTGGACCACTCGAGCGACGGACCGCGCCATGGATCCGGACCCGCCACGCGGCCGCGCCGGAGGCTCCAGAAGAAATTGATCACGAAGAGCAGCACGCCGACCGCGAAGAGGTACGCGCCGATGCTCGTAATCAGGTTCGCGGTGTCCCAGCCGAGCCCCGAGGGATAGGTGTAGATGCGCCGCGGCATCCCCAGCAGCCCCGAGATATGCATCGGGAAGAAGCCGAGGTTGAAGCCGACGAACATCACCCAGAAGTTCCACTTCCCGAGCCGCTCGCTCAGCATCCGCCCGGTCATTTTGGGCAGCCAGTAGTAGAGGCCACCGACCACCGGGAACACGTTGATCCCGATCAGCACGTAGTGGATGTGGCCCACCACGAAGTAGGTGTCGGTCACCTGCCAGTCGAACGGTACCGCCGCCGTCACGACCCCCGATACGCCGCCGATCACGAACAGGATGATGAACCCCGCCATGAAGAGGAACGCGGTGGTGAACACCGGCCGCCCGGTCCATATCGTGGCGATCCAGGCGAAGACCGCCACCGCGCTCGGGATCGCGATCACCATGCTCGCCGCGCCGAAGAAGCTGAGCGACATCTCGGACAGCCCGGTCGCGAACATGTGGTGCACCCAGACGCCGAAGCCCAGGATGCCGGTGGCCACGGTGGCGAGCGCCACGAAGGTGTAGCCCACGAGCGGCCGGCGGGCGAACGTAGGGATCACGTCGGAGACGATGCCCATCGCCGGCAGCACGACCACGTAGACCCATGGGTGCGCCAGAATCCAGAAGAGGTGCTGCCAGAGGAGCGGCTGCCCGCCGGCCGCGGGGTCGTAGAAGTGCATCCCGAAGCGGCGCTCGAAGAAGAGGTAGATGCACGCGACGGTGAGCGACGAGAGCGAGAAGATGATCGCGACCGAAGCGGTGAGCGTCCCCCACATGATGATCGGCACCCGATTCACCGACATGCCGGGCGCCCGCAATTTGAAGAAGGTGACGATGAAGTTGATCGCCCCCACCGTCGTCGAGACGGCGAGAAAGACGAGCCCGAGCGCGTAGTAGTCCATGTTGAGCCCGGGGTCGTACGGCCGGAGCGAGAACGGCGCGTACGCGAACCAGCCGTCGTTCGGCGCCTGGCCCACGAGGAAACTCGAGTAAAGGAAGATCCCCGACGCGAGAAAGATCCAGTAGCTCAGCGCGTTGAGCCGGGGGACCGCCATGTCGCGCGAGCCGATCAGGAGCGGCCAGAGGTAATTGCTGAAGCCCGAGAGCACCGGCGAGGCATAGAGGAACATCATCGTCACGCCGTGCATCGAGTAGAGCTGGTTGTACACCTCGGGCGAGACGAGCCGCAGGTTCGAGTGGATGAGCTGCGCCCGCATCACCGCCGCCTCGACGCCGCCCAGCACCAGGAAGACGAACGACGTCACCAGGTAGCGCTTGCCGATCGTCTTGTGATCGACCGTCGACAGCATGCCGCCGATGCCCCGGGGCGTCTCCCAGATCCTGGTGAGCCGATCGTCGACCGCGGGGGCGGGAGGAGCGAGGGTGGCCACGGACGCTCCGCTACTTCAGGGTTTCGAGGTAGGCCACGATCGACTGCAGCTCGGCCGGGTGCAGGTACATCGTGGGCATGAGGTTGCCGGGCTTGATCGTCTGCGTGTTGGAGATCCAGCCCGCCAGGTTGCCGCGGGTGTTGGGCAGCGTGCCGGCGGCAATCGTCTGGCGGCTCGCCAGGTGAGTGAGGTCGGGGCCCACCCGGCCGTGGGCCGCCGTGCCCTGGATCGTGTGGCAGAGCGAGCACGCCTGGCCGACGAACGTGCGCTGCCCGAGCGAATCCAGGGAGGTGGTGGGCTCCGCCGCGGGCTGGCGCTGCCCGGCCATCCAGTGATCGAACTCGGCCGGCGGGTCCGCTTCCACCACGAGCTGCATGTGGGCGTGCTGGAGGCCGCAGTACTCCGCGCACTGGCCGTGGAAGCGCCCGGGCGTCGTGGCCTCGAGCCAGGCGACGTTTTGCTGGCCCGGAATCACGTCGGTCTTGCCGGCGAGCTCCGGCACCCAGAAGCTGTGGATCACGTTGTCCGAGGTGAGCTCGACCCGCACCGGCCGCCCGACCGGCACGTGGATCTCGTTCGCGGTGATGATGACGGGCTTCCCATCGGGATCGAGGTACTTCACTTCCCACCACCAACGATGCCCGGTGATGGCGACCGTGAGGCCGGGGCGGACCGGCGGCCGAGCCGTGGCGGAGAGCGTCACCAGCGAGAACACGAAGCTGAACGCCAGCACGATGGCGGGGATGATGATGCCGCCCCACAGAATCCAGCCGAGGCCGCTGCGCGGCTCGGCGAGCTCGATGGTCTCGGTGTCGCGCGGAGGACGGCCGCGGAAGAGCGCCATCAGCACCAGCACGATGATCACCCCCATCACGACGAGCGACATGATGATGAGGTACCAGCCGAGGGGCGCGACCCGATTGGCAATGGTGCCGTGGGTGTCGAAGACCGACGGTGCGGCGGCGCACCCGGTGACCGCGAACGCAGCGGTGCCGATGGCGGCGCTCCGTCCGGCGGCACGGGTCATTGGATCTTCACCTCGTGCGGCACGAGTGGAACCTTGTCGGGCTCCCGCGAGGTCTCGAGCGAACGGATGTAGGAGATGAGCTTCCAGATCTGGTCTTCCGGAATCTTGGGACCCCATGCCGGCATGCCCGCGGGCCGCCCCTCGGTGATCGTGGCGAAGAGCTGGGTGTCGGTGTTGCCGTAGCTCCAGAGACTGTCGCGCAGGCTCGGCCCCATGCCGCCGCCGGCGTGGCCGCCGTGGCAACCGGAACAGTTGTACATGGTGAAGAGACGGCGCCCTTCCGTCAGCACGGTCTTGTCCTGGCCGTAGGGGTTGTGGCGCTCGCCGTAAATCACGTGCGGATGGATGCCGGGCTGCACTCCGCCCGCTACGAGGTGCATGCGGTAGACGTCGGAGCCCGATGAGTCGGCCGCCACCTTCGCGTCCATCAATCCCGTTTCCGCCGCGCCGCTCGGCGGCGGGCCGGTCATCTGCCGGTTCGGCTTCGGCGAGTTGTTGCACGCCGCGCCGGCCAGGGCCAGTGCCGCCATCGCACCCCACGCGAGGGGCTTCCGGGCATCTACTCGCATACCGCCTCCGCAGTCTTCGCCACTTCCGCCCCGTGTGCACACGGCCCCGCGGCGGCGACCCGCGCGGAATCGCCGACGAGCGGCACGTGGTAGCGCCTCAGGATTCGATGGATCTCGCCCCGCCGGTGCGCGAGCGCGCGGTCGACCTGCGCCACGAGCGTCGAGTCGCCGCGGCGGGCGCCCATCGCAATGGCGTACACGAACCGGCCGGCCGGCCCCGCATCGGCACCTTGCACCGGCACCACGCGCAGGCGGTGCCCGCTCCGCGCGCCATCGCGCGCGGCGTAGTAACCCGCGAGCGGGCCCCACGCCACCGCCACGTCGATGTCGCCGCGCGCGACCGCACGAATGAGCACCGACGGTGCGCTCCGCTCGGGGTCGGCGGATGCGGCATCGCCGGGGTCCGCCGCGGCATCTTTCGTGGAGTTGCCGTACATGCTGAAGCCCACCACCTGCGACGCGAGCCCGCGCCGCGCGAGCGCCACGCCGGGCGGGAGGCTGTTGTAGTCGTCGCCGATCACGTGGACGCCGATCCGGAGCCGCCGGAGGGCCGGGTTGTCGAAGGAATTGATGTGATAGCCGCGGTCCGCCCGGTACACGAACACGTAGGTCGAGCGGAAGTACGGCGCGGTGGTGAGCAGGCGCGAGTCGCCGGCCGAGATGCCAGGGACGACATCGCAAGCATGCGCGTTGAGCGTGTGCCGGAGAAAGCCGCGCTGCTCGGGCCACCAGGTGTACGCGACGCTCGCGCCCATGTCGCGCGCGACGAGCGCCACGATCCGGTTCTCGAACCCCTCGAGCCGCCGGTTGGAGAACGGCATGTTGTCGGGATCGGCGCACACGCGGAGCACGCGCGGACCCGCGGGCGGCACGACACGAGCCGCGGCACCCGGCGCGGGCTGATGCTGCGACGGCTCCGCGCCGGCGAGCGCCAGCACCACGAGCGGAACGGCAAACGCGCGCATGCCCATGCCCGGCTCAGGGCAACGCAAAGACGTAGACGGTGCCGCCCGGCGCAGTGTACTGCGGCAGGTCCTGCCCCGCCCCGACGGCACCGAGCGCGGCCGTCGGATCGCTGGGCGAAAGCCCGAGCGCCACCGCCCCGTACCAGCCGCCGACACCCGAGTAGATCGCCACGTATTGCTTGCCGTCCGGGCCCATGAACGTGACCGCATTGCCCACGATGCCCGAGCCGGTTTTGAACTTCCACAGCTCCGTACCGCTCTTCGCGTCGACGGCCTTGAACCAGCCGTCCATGGTGCCGTAGAAGACGAGGTCCGAGCCCGTCACCACCGGCCCGCTCCAGACGGGGAAGCGCTCGGTGATGCCCCAGACCTTCTTGCCCGCGACCGGATCCCAGGCCAGGAACTCGCCCCGGGCGTCCTTGCCCCCGGGGCCGGCGTACATCTGCACCTCGGCGCCCAGATATGGCGTGCCCGCGATGTAGCTCACCTCGGTGCCCTCGTAGTCCATGCAGAGATTCGTGCTCGGCGTGTAGAACAGGTGCGTGCGCGGCGAGAAGGCGGCCGGCTGCTGGTCGCGCGCGCCGGTGGACGAAGGACAGATCGCCTGGGTGTTGATGCCCTGGTGGGTTTCCTTCGAGGCCACCCGCTGCGGTCGTCCGGTCTTGAGGTCGACGCCGGTCGACCAGTTGATGTACTTGAATGGCTGCGCGACCAGCACCTCGCCGGTGGTGCGGTCGAGCGTCGAGCCGAAGCCGTTGCGGTCGAAGTGCACCAGCGCCTTGCGGGGCTTGCCGTCGATCGTCAGGTCGACGGGGATGCTCTCGTTGATTCCGTCGTAATCCCACGAGTCATGCGGGGTGTACTGGTAGGCCCAGCGTGCCTCGCCCGTCGCGGGATCGCGGGCAAAGACGGCCGCGGTCCAGAGATTGTCCCCCGGGCGAAGGTCGGGATTCCATACGCCCGGATTCGCGGTGCCATAGAAGATGAGGTCGGTCTCGGGATCGTAGCTCACCCACCCCCAGACGGTCCCGCCGCCCAGCTTCCAGTCATCGCCGGCCCAGGTCTTGGTGCCGAGGTCCTTCCCCCGGAGATCGGCATAGAACGGCTTGAAGTCGGGGCCGATCTTCACCAGACTGTCCGGCCCCGTGCTGTAGGCGCGCCAGAGGATGTGGCCGTCCTTGAGATCGAGCGCCGTGATCCAGCCATGCACGCCCAGCTCGGCGCCGCTGTTGCCCACGAAGACTCGGCCGTTCACCACGAGCGGCGCCATCGTCATCGTCTCGCCCAGGGCGATGTCACCGAGCTTGGTCTGCCACGCCGTCTTCCCGGTCTTCGCGTCGAGGGCGACGGTCGTGTTGTCGAGCCGGTTGAAGACGATCTTTCCATCCGCGTACGACGCGCCGCGATTGACTACGTCGCAGCAGGCTTCGCCCTGCGCCGCCGTCGCGGTGGGCGGATTGTACGACCACTTGAGCGGACCCGAGGGATCGGTGAGGTCGATGGCGAACACCTTGTTGGGCCACGGCGTCACGATGTACATCGTGTTGTCGACGATGAGCGGCTGGCCCTCGAAGCCGCGCGCGAGTCCCGTCGAAAAGGTCCACGCCACCTTGAGGTTCTTCACGTTGGCGGGCGTGATCTGCGCGAGCGGCGTGTAGCGGGTGCCGGCAAAGTCGCGGCCGGGCAGCGTCCACTCGCCGGCGTTCGGCGCGCCGGGCTGATTCACGGCGGCGGGTCCCTCGCTGCCGTTGGCCGACGCCGCCGCGGCGGCAGTCTCGGTGCGCGGAACGCCGGCCCTGCCGGTTTCGGTGCCGCTGCCCGAGCAAGCGCCCGCAGCCGCGATCAACACCGCGAGCGCGGTTCCCATGGCAGCGCGAGTTGGGGTCATCCTGGGTTCCTTGGTCACGAGCGGGTCCTGGACATGGGTGCGCTACGGCTTTCGCATCGCCGCGACGGCGGGACGCGCCGTGGAGGTGCCCGCCGTCGAGCCGGGCGGAATCATGTTGTCGTGCGACGCGTGGCCACCGGGCCAGGGCTCGCCGTTCACCGTGCTGATCGCCCATACGTAGGCGGCCACCGCCCTGATCTGGTCGTCGGAGAGATCCGACTTGCCGCCGCGCGGCGGCATCCGGATGCCCGAGCGGGTGAGCGCTTCGGGAATGCCGACGCTCACCAGCGAATCGATGGCCCGCGGCTGGATCGGCACGAAGTTGAGCCCGGCGGTGAGCGCCGACCCGGCGTCGGGCAAGCCCTGCGCGTTGGCGCCGTGGCAGGCGAAGCAGTGGCCCGCGCCGTGGAAGACCGAGTCGCCCTCGCGCACGAGGTCGAGGGTGACGCCGGCGGGCAGCTGCGGCAGCGTGGTGGCCTGGCCGGCCTCGATGGTGTGGCCCTTCTGGCCGACGACGGCCGCGGTCGTATCGCCAAAGCCAGTCGAGTCGGCGGTCGGCGCCGAGGACGGCGGCGCAGTTAACCCGCGGGAGTTCTGCGCGGCAAGCGGCGTCGCGAATCCGAGCGCGGCGAACGTGAGCGCGAGCGTGATGAAGGCGAGCGCGCCAGAGAGACGCCGCATCACGTGCCTCGCGCCGCCTGCGCGCTGTCGAGCCGGAAGACGAGCACTTCGTCGCCCCGAGGCGCGTTGATCTGGTAGTTGCCGCCCGCGGCCACGGCGACGTACTGCACGCCGTTCACCGCGTAGGTGATGGGCGGCGCGTTGACGCCGGCGTCCGCCTTGTAGCTCCAGAGCTGCCGCCCGGTGCGCGCGTCGTACGCCAGCACCTGCTGGTCCTTGGTGCCGGTGAACACGACGCCGCCCGCGGTGGCGAGCGCGCCGCCGATCATCGGATCGGCCACGCGACTCTGCCACGCGATCTTGCCGGTGTTGAGGTCCACCGCAGTGAAGAGCCCGTACTGCGGCTCGCCGGTGGCGAAGAACGCGCCGCCCAGCCAGAACGCGGGCGGCAGCAGCGGCTCGTGCTCCAGCTTGTAGTACATCGGCTGGTGCAGGCCGAGCACATACAGGTAGCCGGTCTCGGGGCTGTAGGCGGGCGCGGACCACTCGGAGCCGCCGTTGGCGCCGGGGAGCATGCGGACACCCATGGGTGTGGGGCGCGCGAATATGTTCTGCTGCGGCACGAACGCATCGCTCCGGCGGATCGGCTTGCCGGTGGCGCGGTCGACGACGTAGACCCAGCCGGTCTTCCCGGCTTGCGCTACGGCCTTCACCGTCGCCCCGCTCGCGTCGGTCACGTCCATGAGCACCACGGGACTGATCGCGTCGAGGTCCCAGGCATCGTGCGGCAGCTCCTGGAAATACCACTTGAGCTTGCCGGTCTTGAGATCGACCGCCACGATGGAGCAGGTGTACAGGTTGTCGCCGGGGCGCACGGTGTAGTCGAGGTCGGGCGAGGCGTTGCCCACGGAAAAGATCACGAGCCCCAGGTCGCGATCGACCGCCGGCGCCTGCCACACCGAGCCGCCGCCCGTCTTCCAGGCGTCGGCATAGCGCGCGCTGTCGGCCTTCTCCCGCGCGATGTCGCGGTTCAGGTTGGTGCCGAACGCGTCGGTCTCGGCCCACTTGCCCCACCAGCCGCCTTCGGCCGGGCTCGGAATCGTGTAGAAGCGCCAGACCTGCCGGCCGGTCGCGGCGTCGTACGCCGTCACGAAGCCGCGGATGCCGTACTCGGCGCCGCTCACGCCCACGATCACCTTGCCGTCGGCGGCGACCGGCGCGCCGTCCACGGCGTAGCCGCGGTCGTTCTCGCCCACCACCACGTCCCACTGCTTTCGACCCGTCCGCGCGTCGAGCGCCACGAGGCGGCCGTCGAGCGTGCCCATGTACACCCGCCCGCCGTACACCGCCACCCCGCGGTTCACGGCGCCGCAGCAGTGGATCGTGGTGGAGAGCGTGTCGGCAAACTCCCAGCGCTTCTCGCCGGTGCGCGCGTCGAGGGCCACCACGTGGTTGAGCGGCGTCGAGACGTACATGACGCCGTCCATCACGACGGGGCTCGCCTCGAACGCGTGCGGGATGCCGGTGTGATAACGCCACGCGAGCGTGAGGCCGCCGACGTTGGCGGCGGTGATCTGGCCGAGCGGTGAGTAGCGCTGGTTGGTGTAGTCGCGGCCGTAGGAGGGCCAGCTCTCGGGCTTGCCCATCGCGGCGCGGAGCGCGGCATCGGCGCCCGCGGCGGTCTTATCGCCGGCCGCCGACGCCTTTGCCGCGTTCCCGGTGTCGCCGGCAGCACCCGAGTCGCTTCCGGCAACGGCAACGTCGACGTCTCGATTGGCGTCGCGACGCCCGCAGCCCGCGGCAATCACGAGCGTCGTGACGAGGGAAACCACACCGACTGCGCGAACGCGAGCGATCACGGGTCCACCGATGCGGCGATGCATGGGTTGCCATGAGTACCAGCACCCTGAGTAGCATCGGACCGGCCGGTGGAGCGGTGACGAACGTCACAGCCCCGAATTACCGCCGCCGCGCGCCGGCTCCGCGTCAGGTGATTCCGCGTCGCTCCGATTCGGGCAGCGGCAGCACTACGATTGCGTTCTTCCGGAGCGACGGAACGAGCAGCCGGCCGCGCCTGGTGTCGAGCCCCATCTGCGCCGGCGAGTCGATGCCGGTAGCGAGCGTGTCGACCTTGCCGCCCTCCGCGATCCGGTACACCGCCGATCCCTGCCAGCTCGTGACGAGCATGGCGCCGTCGGCGAGCCGCAGCAGGCCGTCCAGCGTGCCGGTGGGGACCTGTGCCACGCGCGTTGGGCCGCCCGCCGTCGTGTCCGCGCCTGCGGGCGCGGAGTCGGCGGCGGCCGGCGACCGGGTCGAGTCGGCCCCGCGCCGGACGGGCGGCAGTGGGAGCTGATAGATGTCGCTCCCGCCGAACGGCGCCACGAAGAGTTTGCCCGAGCCGCCCACGATGCCGTCCGGGCGCTCAAGGTTCGGCCCTTCAGCGATCGGCGTTCCGCCCTTGGCTTCGAGCCGGAGCACCGCGCCACCCGGTTGCTCGGTCCGGGCCTCGCCCCGGCGCGCCTTGCCTCGCTTGGGGGCGGGCGCCGCCGTTGCCGAGTCGGGGCCGAGGTCGGTGACGTACACGCGGCCATCGGAGCCGATCGCGAGATCGTTGAGGCCGACCCGCCCGGGCATCGGCCGCTCGCCCATCGGCGCGCCGCTCCTGAGGTTGAAGAGCCGCACCGCGTCGACGTCCGCCACGAAAAGCGTGTCGCCGAGATAGATCATCCCCTTGGGCCCATTCAACGTGGCGCCGTTCTTCCCGCCCTCGATCCACTTGAGCGTGAGCACGTGACCATCGGGCGCCAGCTTGCTGATGAAACCATTGCCGTCCGCCGCACTCGCGTCGCCGTTGATGTTGGAGACGAGATACACATCCTCCACCGCGTCGTAGAGCACCGTCTCCGGGCTCGCGAGCCCGATGTCCGCGATCGTCTGCGGGTGCGTCGCCGCCGAATCACCGGGCGCGGCACCCGCGCCGGTTTCGCGCGCACCCCGATCTCCCGCCGGACCGGAGCAGGCCGCCACGACAAGTGCCAATCCCGCCGCGAGCGCACACCGCGCCGTCACCGTTCTCCCCTTCATCATCTCACTCCTCCATTGCTTCATGCTGACGTCCACGCCGGTCGACGCTATCAATTCTGCATCGTCAGCTACGTCCGGCCGCCGCCGGCATGCGGTGAGCGGCGTCACCCGCGGATTCGGCCCGCCCGAGCCATCGAGCCGCCAGCACGTCGGTGGACGAGTGCGCCACGATCGAAAGCGTCACGACCAGCGCCGCCAGCTCGAAGAACCTGAGGCCGCCCGCGGGCGCCGCCGCGACCACGAGCGTCGCGTAGAGCACGGAGGAGAACCCCTTGGGTCCGAACCACGCGGCCACCGCGCGCTCGCGCGCATCGAGCTCACTGCCGATGAGCGCGATCGCGATGGCCACCGGACGCACCGCGACGAGCATGAGCACCGCGAAAACGTACGCCCACACCGATACGCCGAAGAGCCACGACGGCGAAAGCAGCGCGCCGAACACGAAGATGCCGGCGAACTTGAGCAGGTCGGCCGTGCCCTCGATGTAGCCGCGGAACGCATCCGACAGCTCGGGCCGGACCGTGCGCGCGGTGATGCCGGCGGAAAACGCCGCGAGAAACGAATTGGCCCGGGTGAGCCGGGCGACCACGTACACCAGGAGCCCGAAGCCGAATCCCGCCGTGGCCCGGTATTCCGGCTCGATCCCGAAGAGCTTGAACTGCTCCACCCGGTGCATCACCCAGGGCAGCACCACGCCGAGCGCGATGCCGCCGCCAAGCGGGAGAAGGAGGCCGGCCGCATCCGGCCCCTCACCCGGGTGCGGGAGCAGCGCGAGCACCACCGGAAGCGCTAGCCCGTCATTGAACCCGCTCTCTACGTTGAGCAGCCGCCTGAGCGCCGGCGACACGCCCTTCCGCCGCACCAGCCCCGCCGCGAACACCGGATCGGTGGGTGCGAGCACGGCGCCGAGCAGCCAGGCGGTGCGCCACGAGATGCCGAGCAGGCCGTGCGCGATGAGCGCGGCAAAGAGCATGGTGAGCGGGAGCCCCACGAAGAGAGCGCGGCCGGCCGGGTGCCAGTCCGACCGGAGCTCCTTGATGTCGACCCCGAGGCCCTCCGAGAGCAGCGTGCTGAAGAGCGCCAGCTCGGCCACCTGGGCTACGATCGGAAGCCGCGGATCGAGCGCCACCAGCCCGAGTCCGCCGGGCCCTACGAGGTAGCCGACGACGAGCATGACGAGCGCCGTCGAAAGGGCGGTGCGCGATGCCCGGCTCGAGAGCAGCACGGCGCCGAGCAGCGCGAGGGTGAAGACGAGCAGCACGAGCATCGTGCAGAGTGGGGGCGGCCGAGGCTGTGCTGCGGTGATGGGGGGCGCAAGCGGACGGGCGGACGGGCGGCCTGAAGAGATCGCTGTGGGGTCGCGGCGCAGCAATGGGGCGGGGGCTCCGCCGACAAGCACACAGTCGGCTCCGCCCCCGCCCCATTG